>JANNFH010000474.1:0-6394 GCA_031379565.1 Alphaproteobacteria bacterium | reverse complement strand
GCCCGATGTCTACGAAGGCGCGCCAACGCCGATGACAGCGTTTTTCGCCGCAGCGCCGAAAGTGGCGGCGGTCGCGCTGATGGCGCGGGTGCTCTACGAGCCGTTCGGCGCGATGTGGGGGCAGTGGCAGCAGGTGGTGGCGGCGCTCGCGGCGATTTCGATGGTGTGGGGTTCGTTCGCGGCTTTGGTCCAGACCAATCTTAAGCGGCTGATGGCGTATTCTTCGATCGGCAATATGGGTTTCGCGCTGATGGGCCTGGCCTCGGGGCAGCTCGACGGCGCTTCCGCTGCGCTGATTTATCTCGCGCTTTATCTGCCCGCCAACATCGGCATCTTTGCCTTGATCCTGGCGATGCGACGCGACGGCCAATCGGCCGATACGGTAGATGACCTCGCCGGCATGGCCCAGCGCCGGCCCTGGATGGCGGCGATGTTCACGATGCTGCTGTTTTCGATCGCCGGCATACCCCCGTTCGCGGGCTTCATTGGCAAGTTGGTGGTGTTTCGCGCCGCGATTGATGCCGATTTGACCTGGCTGGCGATCATCGGCGCGGTAGCCGCGGTAGTGGCGGCGGCGTATTATTTGCGGTTGCTGGCGTCGATTTGGTTTAGACCCGCCGGTGCGGCGCTTCAGCCTGCATCGAGCGCGATTGTCATCACCGCCTCGGCGGCGGCCGCGTTGTCTTTCCCGGTCTTGGTGATAGCGTTGGGCTTAATCGAACGCTGGGCCGAAGCAGCCGTACGGGCCAGTTTGTAAGAAGGCGGGCGACATGATCGACGCCCAAGCGCCGGTCGAGACCTTTGACGAAATCGATTCCACCATGCTGGAAGCGCGCAGGCGCGCCGAGCGCGGCGACACCGGCCCGGTTTGGCTGATTGCGAAGCGCCAGACTAGCGGGCGCGGGCGCAGAGGCCGGGCGTGGCTCTCTTTCGACGGCAATCTCTTGGCGACGTATTTGTTCGCCACCAGCCAGCCGCTGAGCGAAATCGCGTTGCTGGGATTTGCGGCTGGATTGGCTATTTCGGAAACCTTGCAGGGGATGGGCGCGGCTGATGTCACGCTTAAATGGCCAAACGACGTGATGATCCGCGGCGCGAAGGCCGCGGGTATCTTAATCGACAGTGGCGCGATATCGGGCGGTGGCGCCTGGGCGGCGTTGGCGTTCGGGGTGAACCTCGCCGCCGCGCCCAAAGCCATCGACCAGCCTACCCGAAGCTTGCGTGAAGCCCTGCCGCTAGACGCTCTCACGCCGACGGCTGAAGCTTTCTTCGCGGTTTTGCGGCCCCGGCTTGAAGCCTGGTCCGCGCGGCTGGACTCGATGGGATTCGAGCCGCTTCGCCGCGCCTGGATGGCGCAGGCGCTCGGCTTGGGCCGACAGGCGCGGATCATGCAGGGCGAGACGGCGCTGGAGGGCCGCGCCGTTGGGCTTTCCCCGCGCGGCGAACTCGAGCTTGATACTCCCGAAGGCCGGCGCTTGATTTCCGCCGGCGATGTCTATTTCTCCAGCGCGGCGTAATACTCATGCTTCTCGCCATCGACGTCGGCAACACCAACACCAAATTCGCGATCTTCGATGGCGCGTCGTGGCGCGGGCAATGGCGCGCCTCGACCGATTCACGCCGCACCGCGGATGAGTACGGGCCGTGGCTATCGCAGATACTGACGCTTTCGGGCTTGAGCATTGCCGAGGTGAAGGCTTGCATCATATCGACGGTGGTGCCGCAGGCGCTGTTCAATCTGCGCAATTTGTCCCGGCGCTATTTAGGCGCCGAGCCGATGGTGATCGGCGAGGACGGGCTCAATCTCGGCATTGAGGTGCGTATCGACAAGCCGAGCGAAGCCGGCGCGGATCGCCTCGTGAACGCGGTTGGCGCGTTTATTACGTTTGGCGGGCCCGCGATTGTGATTGATTCCGGCACGGCGACGACGTTTGACATCGTCGGCGCCGATGGCGCTTTTGAAGGCGGCATCATCATGCCGGGGATCAATCTATCGCTTCAAGCTTTGCACGACGCTGCGGCACGGTTGCCGCGCGTGGAAATTCGCGATCCGGGCTGTGTTATTGGCAAGGATACGGTCCGCGCCATGCAATCGGGAATTTATTGGGGTTCGATTGATATGATCGAGGGCTTAATCAAGCGCATCCGCAGCGAATACGGCAAGCCGATGAAAGCCATCGCCACCGGCGGTGTCGCTTCAATTTTTGAGGGCGCATTTCCGGCGATCGACCATTTCGACCAGGACCTGACTTCGCGCGGGCTTTTGGAAATTTTCCGTAGGAACGGCGGCACGCTTTGATCCGGGCAAAGCCCAGCGACGAACTCGTCTTCCTGCCGCTTGGCGGTTCGGGCGAGATTGGCATGAACCTCAACGCCTACGGCTTCGGCCCACCCGATAACCGCAAGTGGATCGTCGTCGATGTAGGCGTGACGTTCGGGCGGGAGGAATTGACCCCGGGCGTTGAACTGATCATGCCCGATCCGACCTACCTGGAAGGCGAGCGCGACAACATTCTCGGCATCGTGCTCACACATGCGCACGAAGACCACATTGGCGCGATGCCATGGCTGTGGCCGCGCTTGAAGGCGCCGATCTACGCGACGCCGTTCACCGCGGCGTTGTTGCGCGAGAAGTTCAAGGAACGTGGATTGGTGGAGAAGGCGCCCATCACCATCATTCCGCTGCGGGGCAAGCTGACGCTCGGGCCGTTCGACATCGAGTTTGTGACCCTGACGCATTCGATCCCCGAACCGAACGGCCTCGCCATCCGCACCCCGCTCGGCATGGTTTTTCATACCGGCGATTGGAAAATCGACCCCGACCCGCTGATCGGCGATGTTACCGACGAAGCCAAATTGCGGGAGATGGCCGACGAAGGCGTACTGGCGATGGTGTGCGACAGCACCAACGTGTTCGTGGAAGGCGCCGCCGGGTCGGAATCGGATGTCCGTAAGCGGCTCACGGAAGTTGTTGCAAGCTGCAAAGGCAAAGTCGCGGTGACGGCGTTCGCTTCCAACGTGGCGCGGGTGGAAACGGCCATTCTGGCGGCGCAGGCGTGCGGGCGCACTGCCTGCCTGGTTGGGCGCTCGATGCATCGCATCGTCGCTGCCGCTAGAAGCGTCGGCCTACTGACGAGCATCCCAGAATTGATCAACGAGGATGAAGCCGGCGGACTGGACGATGCGCACGTGCTTTATCTCTGTACCGGTAGCCAAGGCGAGGCGCGCGCCGCGCTGTCACGTATCGCCCGCGGCGACCACCGCAATGTTTCGCTGCGCCGCGGCGACACGGTGATCTTTTCCTCGCGTCTCATCCCAGGCAACGAGACGGCGATCCACGCGCTCTACGGGCAATTGCAGGAGCGCGGCGTGGAGATCATCACGTCGGAAGACGCGCCGGTGCATGTATCTGGGCATCCGGCGCGCGATGAATTGCGGCAGATGTATCAATGGGCGCGCCCGCGCATCGCCGTGCCCGTTCACGGCGAACGTCGGCACATTCTGGAGCACGTGAAGCTTGCCCTGGAAATGCAGATTCCCGAGGCCATCGCGCCGCGAAACGGCGATCTCATCCGACTAGCGCCCGGGCCAGCCGCCTTGATCGACGAGGTTCCTTCTGGGAGGCTCTATCTCGATGGCGCCGTGTTGATCGCCCCCGACGACGAGGCGGTCCGCGACCGCCGTCGCCTTGGCGCGGAGGGCGCGATCAACATCACCCTGGCGATCGGCGACAAAAAGGGGAACATCGTGGCTGGGCCCAACGTTTCGGCGCGGGGCCTGGCGATGGCGGATACGGAAGATTTCGACCTCGCACTCGATGAAATCGCGCGCGTGGCCGAGGCGGCCTTCAACAAGCTGAACGCCGCCAATCGGGGTGAGGACGAGGCGGTGGAGGCGGCCCTGATGCGCGCGGTCCGCAAGGCCGCCGAGCGGCTCTGGAGTAAGCGCCCGTTGATCGACGTGAGCGTGCTTCGAATTTAGACTTGCACGCCTTCAGACGCGCGGAGAGCGGGCCGGAGAAACGAGATGATAGGACGACTGAATCACATTGGCGTCGCCGTGCCCTCGATCGAGGCGGCGAAACGAAATTACCGCGATCTCTTTGGGGTGGCCGAGAGTGAGATGACGCCGACGCGTGAGTTGCCCGAGCAGGGCGTCCGGTTCGCGTTTGTCAATTTGCCAAACAGCCAGCTGGAATTGCTGGAGCCTCTGGGCGAAAACTCGCCGATCGCGAATTTTCTCGAACGCAATCCGGCTGGCGGTCAGCACCATGTTTGCTTCGAAGTGGCGGATATCTATCAGGCCCGCGACGCCATGCGTACCCGCGGCGCTAGGGTGCTAAACGAACCACGCATCGGCGCGCACGGCACGCCGGTGATTTTCATCCACCCGAAGGATTCCGGTGGCGTGCTGGTTGAATTGATGGAAACGCCAAAATCGGGCCTCGGCGCATGAGCCCGCTGCTTGGCGCCGCGATTTACTTTATCCTGTGGTGGTTGGCGTTCTTCACCGTGCTGCCCATTGGCGCCCAAAGCGCGTACGAGGCGGGGGAGCAAGTGCCTGCGGGTTCGGAAAGCGGGGCGCCGAGAGTTCCTGGCTTGGGGATGAAGGCGCTCGCGGCGGCTGGAATCGCGGCGGTTTTGTGGCTGGGCGTGGTCTGGGCGGTCTCGGCAGACCTGTTCGGCATGCGGCCCCGTTAGCGTGCGTTGCCCGCGCACGCGGGTCAGTCTATCCAACCCCGCTACAAGGATGAGTGCTCCATGCATGCGCTGAAGGTCACGCGCGCCGACGATTTTCCGGAATGGTACCAGGCCGTGGTCCGCGAAGCGGACCTGGCCGAGCTTTCGCCGACGCGCGGCTGCATGATCATCAAGCCATGGGGGATGGGCCTGTGGGAGCGCATCCAGGGTGAGCTTGACCGGCGCATCAAGGAAAGCGGGCACGAGAACTATTATTTCCCGCTGCTGATCCCACTGAGCTTCATCGCCAAGGAAGCCGACCACGTTGAAGGCTTCGCCAAGGAAATGGCAGTGGTGACCCACCACCGGCTGAAATCGATTGACGGCGTGCTCAAGCCCGACCCCGACGCCGAGCTGGCCGAGCCGCTGATCATCCGCCCCACCTCGGAGACCATCATTGGCGACGCCTTCAGCCGCTGGATCAAATCCTATCGTGATTTACCGCTGCTGCTGAACCAATGGGCCAACGTGATGCGCTGGGAGATGCGCACGCGCATGTTCTTGCGCACGGCGGAATTTCTTTGGCAGGAGGGCCACACCGCCCATGCCGACGAAGCCGGCGCCATGGAAGAAACGATGCTGGCGCTCGAAATTTATCGGAGCTTCGCCGAGGATTTCCTGGCCATGCCGGTAATCGCCGGGGAAAAGCCGGAGAATGAACGCTTTCCCGGCGCGGTGCGCACCTATTCCATTGAAGCCATGATGCAGGACGGCAAGGCGCTGCAGGCGGGCACGTCGCACTATCTCGGCACCCATTTTTCCGAGGCGCAGAACATTCGCTATCAGGACAAAGAAGGCGGCATCTCCCTCGCGCATACCACCAGCTGGGGCATGTCCACGCGCATGATCGGCGGCGTCATTATGACCCACGGCGACGATGACGGTTTGAAAACACCGCCCGCCGCGGCGCCAAAGCAAGTGGTGATCGTGCCGATGCTGCGCGGCAAACCGGAAGACGGCGAACTCAAAACATATTGCGCCGAACTCGCGGCTGAACTGAACGCGCAGCAAGCGTTCCGAGCGCCAGTGCGTGCGCATGTTGATCTGAAGGACGCACGTCCCGCCGACAAACGCGGGGATTGGGTGCGCCGCGGCGCGCCGATCATCTGCGAAATTGGTCCGCGCGACGCCGCCGGCGGGCAAGTCTCGTATCTGCTGCGCAATGCGCTACGCGAGGGCGAGAAGATGAAGACGCACACCGCGCCGCGCGCGGACTTCGTGGCGCAAGTGACGGGGTTGCTCGAGAAGGCGCAGGCCGAGCTTTTCCAGGAAGCCAAGCAGCGCCTGGACGCTAACATCCGCAGCGACCTCAAGAACTGGGCAGACATCGAGCGCTATTATGGAACCGGCGAGGACGAAACCACGTTCAAGGGCTGGGCGCGGGTAGGCTGGGCCAGGCCCACCGGCGCGGCCTTGGAAAAGGTCGGCGAGCAATTGAAGACCTTGAAGCTCACCATCCGCAACGCGCCGCTGGCGCAGCCCCAAGCGTTCGGCGCCTGCGTGTTCACCGGCGCGCCGGCGGTTGAGGAAATCCTGATTGCACGGGCCTATTGATGAGCATTGTCGCAGACTGCGCAGCGATGGCGCGGACCAAACCATTCGGCCTGTTCGAGCGCATGCTGGCGGGGCGCTATTTGCGCGCCAAGCGCGCGCAC
>JANNFH010000457.1:0-2464 GCA_031379565.1 Alphaproteobacteria bacterium | reverse complement strand
CCCCCTTTGGCGCGCCTGGCCAGGCTCGATTAAGCCAGCCTTTACCCCGTTAGCGCATGAGTCCTTCATGGCCTTGCGTTTCGGTAAATCCGGCTCCGCAACGATCGAGCCCTTGCTGATGCGCTGGGGGCTGAAGCCGCGCGATGTTTCAGCGCCGGTGCTCGATGTGCTGCGGGCCATGGCCGCCGAAAACGCCGAGATGGCCGAGAAGCTGCAAATCGCCGAATCCCTGGCCGTGCGCGATCCGCTGACCGCCGCGCTCAACCGCCGCGGCTTCCTCGCTGAATTGCACCGCACCATGTCCGAGGTCGAGCGCTACAAGACACCCGCCGCGGTGCTCTACATCGATCTCGACGGCTTCAAGGCGCTCAACGATGGCTACGGCCACGCCGCCGGCGACGCGGTGCTGCGCCATGTCGGGCGCCTGCTAGGGGAGAGCGTCCGGGAGTCCGACATTATCGGGCGCCTTGGCGGCGATGAATTTGGGCTCATTCTCAACCACGCCAGCGAAGAAGAAGCTCGCGCCAAGGCGCAGAGCTTGAGCGCGGCGATCAATCAAAGCGCCATTTTGCATGTCGGCATCGCCCACCGCATCGCCGCCTCGATTGGCGTGCACCCGATCGCCAACGTCGAAGACCCCGAGCATGCCATCGCCGCCGCCGACGAGGCCATGTACGCCGACAAGCACGCCAAGCGTGCTCAGGTGGCGCGCTTCGCGGGTTTCTAGGGCGGCGTTCAAAAAAATCATTCCGCCGAACAGGCCGATTTCGCCTTCAGCAGTGAACGCGATTGGATCGCGGGCTGACTATTGGCGTTCACCAGCTTGGTTTTTCACTAGCGGCGTTCCCGAAAAGGGGCGAGCCTAGAGATGCGGGCGCCAGCCCATGATTCCAAGCAAGACGAAAAACCCGATCACGTAGGCGAGCGGTACGAACCAGCCGGCGCGCAGCCATGCCAAAGTGGATTTTGCCTCGGGAAACAGATTGGCCACCGCCACTCCCGCCGATGAGCCGAACCAAACCATTGAGCCGCCAAAGCCGACCGCGTAGGCGAGCATGCCCCAATCGTAGCCGCCTTGTTGCAGCGCCAGCGCCGTCAGTGGGATGTTGTCGAAGATGGCGGAGACGAAACCGAGCCCGAGGGTCGATGGCCACGACGGCGGCGGCAGCGCCTCAACCGGCATCAGCGAAGCCGCCAGCACCAGCGAGAGCAGAAACGTCGCGCCCTTGGCCGCCTCGGGCAGAACGCTCCAATCGGTTTTTCGTGCGAACGCACCGAGCAGAAGCGCCGCCCATAGCGCCGCACCAATTACTGGCAGGGTGTGCAATAGGTCCGGCGCGAACAGATTGGCGAGGACATTCGCCAGCACCGCGGCGACGAGCATGAACACGACAATCCCCACGCGCACCCAATCGGCGCGGATGCCGCCAACGTCGTGCTTCAGGATCGGCGCGTAGCGCTGTTGCGCCCGCGCGGCGGGCACGGCGAAAACGGCGAAGGCGGCGACGGCGCCGACATAGGCGTGCAGCACGTCCAGCGGGCTTTTGCCGGCGATCCACATCATCGTTGTCGTGGTGTCGCCCACAACGCTGCCCGAGCCGCCTGCATTGGAGGCCGCGACAATGGCGGCGAGAAAGCCGACATGCACTTTCTTCTTGTAGACGTGCGAGGCGATGGTGGCGCCGATCAGCGCGCCGGCGATGTTGTCGAGGAAGGCGGAGGCGACGAAGACCAGCGCCAGCAACATCAGCCCACCGGTCCAATTGTCGGGCAAGATATCGGGCGCAAGATCGGGGAGCATGCTCTGCTCGAAATGACGCGAGAGCAGGGCGAAGCCGAGCAGCAGCAAGTCGAGATTGGTGAGCTCGACCCAATGATGTTCGAGGTGTGCAGCCGCGCCCTCAAGGCCGGGAACGCCGCCAAAGCCAGCAAAGAAGAATTTGTAGGCGGTTATGGCGGCGAGCCCGGCCAGCGCCACGGTCAGCGTGCGATGATGAAACAGCGCGACGCCCAGCAGCGTCGCGGCAAACAGGATGAATTCGGTCGGAAGGCCAAACATGCGCGCAAACTAGGGATCGAGCCGGTGCGCGCAACAAGAACCGACGGCCACACGCGTGGCTTTTTCACAACGAGAGCGTCTGCGCTCCGCCCGTGGTGCAGGCCGCCAAACCCGTGGCTAAACGTCGAAGAGCGTTGCCGCTTTCCTCTTGCCGGAATGATTGGCGTAGGTTTTCCAGGTCGGCTCGTACTCTTCGGCTTGATTGCCCCAAGCGGTCCAACCTTTGCGCGCGCCTCGTGCAAACAGCTCGAGATAGGGCCCAGTGCTGCATGCTTCGATGATGTCGTAGGCCTCGTCTGGCTTTCGCGAATGATCTCGCTTTCGGGCTGGGATGATGTTGACTTGCCTACGCCCAGCTTCCCGCGTGCGGGCATTCTTGCCTCGGACCCCAAACAGCAAGATCTC
>JANNFH010000421.1:0-14998 GCA_031379565.1 Alphaproteobacteria bacterium | reverse complement strand
GCCGTTTACCCCCCGAAGCCGTGAACCGCATCGCCGCGGGCGAGGTGATTGAGCGCCCGGCGGCTGCGGTGAAGGAATTGGTGGAAAACGCGCTGGACGCGGGCGCCTCGCGAATCGCGGTGCGCATCGAACGCGGCGGTTTGGGGCTGATCGCGGTCGAGGACGACGGCGGCGGCATCCCGAAAGATGAATTGGCGCTGGCGGTGGAGCGCCACGCCACTTCGAAATTGTGGGCCGATGATGCGGGCGATGTTGATCTCCTCAACATTTCGACCATGGGCTTTCGCGGTGAAGCCTTGCCCTCGATTGGTGCGGTGGCGCGCTTGGAGATCGTGTCGCGCGCGCGCGGCGCAAGTGAAGCATGGAAACTCATGATCGAAGGCGGCGAGCTGACGGCGCCCTCGCCCGCGGCCTGGGCGTCGCAGGCGCAAAGCGGCGCGCGCATCGAAGTGCGCGATCTTTTCTTCGCCACGCCGGCGCGGCTCAATTTCATGAAATCGGAGCGCGCCGAAGCGATGGCGATCGGTGACGTGGTCAAGCGCTTGGCGATGGCGCGGCCCGACGTGGCCTTCACGTTGGAGCATGACGGGCGCGTCTCGCTACGTCTGGCGGCAGAACGCGATCCCGAGAACGAAGGCCGCCGCGCGCGCTTGGCGGCAATTTTGGGCGCGGAGTTCGCGCCCAATTGCATCGCGCTCGACCAGGTGCGCGGCGCGGTGCGCCTGTCGGGCTTCGCCGGCCTGCCGACGTTTCACCGCGGCACGCGCGAACATCAGCACCTCTTCGTCAACGGGCGCCCGGTGAAAGATCGGTTGATCGTCGGCGCCGTGCGGGCGGCGTATCAGGATTTGCTGGCGCGTGACCGTCATCCTGTCGCAGCATTGTTCTTGGATCTGCCGCCGTCCGATGTCGATGTGAACGTGCATCCGGCCAAAACCGAGGTGCGCTTCCGCGACGCGCAAATGGTGCGCGGGCTAATCGTCGGCGCGCTCAGCCATGCGCTCGCTGGCGCCGGGCATAGGGCATCGACGACGGCGGCGACCAGCGCGCTTTCCGCCGCGCGTCCGCATTTTTCGCCGCAAGCTTCGTTGCGGAATTGGGGAATGGCCGAGGAGGGCCTGGCGCCGGGCGATTTCGCGATGCCGAGTGGGCGCGTTGAATCCTCCCCGGTGTACGGGGGAGGTGGTCGCGAAGCGACTGGAGCGGGGAGCGGCGGCCTGCCGCCCCTGTCAGCTTCGCCGACAGCTCCCCCGCAAGCGGGGGAGCAAGGCGATGAGCAATTCTTTCCGCTGGGCGCGGCGCGGGCGCAGATTCACGAGACCTATATCGTCGCGCAAACCGAGGATGGCATTGTCATCGTCGATCAGCACGCGGCGCATGAGCGACTGGTGTACGAGCGCATGAAGCAGATGCTGGCCGAGGGCGGGGTGCGCCGTCAGGCGCTGCTCATTCCTGAAGTGGTTGAACTTGATCCAGCGGAAGCCGAAGCCATCGTCGCGCGCGCCGAGGAATTGGCGCAGCTGGGGTTGGTAATAGAGCCATTCGGCGCCGGCGCTGTGCTGGTGCGCGAGACGCCGGCGCTGCTCGGGCACATCGATGCGGCGGGATTGTTGCGCGATTTGGCCGACGACATCGCCGAATTGGGTGAAGCGCATGCGCTGAAGGAGCGGCTTGAGGCGGTGTGCTCGTCGATGGCGTGCCGCGGTTCGGTGCGTGCGGGGCGCAGGCTCACGGGCGAGGAAATGAACGCACTGCTGCGGCACATGGAGGCGACGCCGTTCTCCGGCCAATGCAATCACGGACGGCCAACTTATGTGGAGCTGAAACTGGCGGACATCGAAAAGCTGTTTGGGCGGCGGTGAGGTTCAGGATTTGGCCCAAAGCTGAGCAGCGTCGGTTGCGCTGCCCCAAGCGACCTTTAGCGCGCGGCGACAGGGCGTCCTACGAATTGTCTCAACCGCCATGGCGGCGCAGCACCGCCCGCAGACGCGCGAGAGCGGCGATCAAGGTCGGCCAGTTGTTATTACCAAATTGGCTGATGACCGCCTGCTGCGCCTCCGCCCATATGGGCGCCGCACGCAAGAGCGTCCTGCGCCCCGCGGCGGTGAGGTTGACGATGCGCCGACGTCGATCCTCGCCGACCCGCACGTCAACCAGAGCCTTGTCGATCAACGGCCTGATGGCGCGCGGGACGGTTGAGGCATCCATCGCCGCAAGTTTCGCCAACTCGCCCACCGAGTTTGATCCGGCAAGATGGAGCGTCATCATCAGGTTGAATTGACCCGCTGTCAGGCCCGCGGGCACGAGCGCGGCATCATAAGCCGAAACGGCCGCGCGCGATGTGCGTGTAACATGCCGGAACACGCACAAGGTGGGATCCGGCACGCCAGCGGGCAGCGCGTTGAGCGCTTGTTGGCTGGGGGGGCGTGGGCGAGCCATGAGTCACCGATGTGGTCCCTTTGCGGACGACCGGTCAAGCGCAAGCTTTGCAGGGGATGCGCGCGCCGGACAGGCTCTTTGCTTTGGCGTGGGTTGAGGTTGGCTTCCCAAGATTTCCATTGACCAGCGTCGCGTCAGGAGTCATGTTACATTGTGTGTATATGCAGGCAATGGAGGGAACCGATGCTCGATGTTGTTTTCATTTCGTTGTTCCAGGCTGCGACGGGCGATCCTGCCTCGGCGCCTCTGCAAGCAGATCAGACGACAGAGGCTGTGACCGAGGCTGGCGCGGTCGCACCTGCGGCTGAAGGGCCGGCGCCTGCTGGCGACGCGGCGCCCGAAACGGTTGCGCCTCCGGTAGAAACGGCGGCGCCCGAAGCGGCAGCTGCGCGCTACCAGGTCGTGTGCCACAACGTGCGGGAAACCGGCTCGCGGATACGCAGTCAGCGTGTATGCACAAGCCAGGCAAGTTCCAACGAAGTCGGCGACGCTGTTCGGCAAATTCAGACAAGCGGCGGCCACACCCAAAGCATGGACCCTGGCAACTGAATTTGGAGCGCCGGGCGTCCGCTGAGGGAATTATCGAGCGCATCTTGTCCGCATGGCGCTCGGATTCGATATCCGCGCTGATGCCTTCAACTGTCTTCGACGGCTTCAACGCGCGTGCATGCTCCTATCGCATTGCAGTGTCCGCGTGACACCAAGGGCTCGGACTCACGGCGCGTAAAACATTCTGCGGTCTCACCAGCTCCCCGTATTCACCATGCTCGCCCACGGCTCTTGCGGCGGCAAGTTGGCGCCGTCCTGCAGTAGTTCGATGGATATGCCATCCGGCGAGCGCACAAACGCCATGTGCCCGTCGCGAGGCGGGCGGTTGATGGTGACGCCCTTGTCCCTCAGCTGCTGGCAGGTCGCGTAGATATCCTTCACGCGGTAGGCGAGGTGACCGAAATTGCGCCCGCCGCCATATTCGTGCTCGTCCCAATTGTAAGTAAGCTCGACCAGCGGCGCCTGTTTCTCGCGCGCCAATTCCAGATCGTCGGGCGCAGCCAGGAAAATCAGGCTGAAGCGCCCGCCCTCATTGTCGATGCGGCGCATTTCGACAAGGCCGAGCTTGGCGCAGAAAAAATCGAGCGCGGCGTCAAGATCGCCGACTCGGATCATGGTGTGGAGATAACGCATGGGGCCTGTTTACTCCTCACGATTGCGCAATTGAAGTGGCGCGTTGATCCGTGCGGTTGTACTTGGTGTCTGGCAATGGCTTAGATGGCGCATGCAATTTGAACTCATCGCCGAGGGCTTGGCGTTTCCCGAAGGGCCGATGGTCATGCCGGATGGCTCCGTCATTCTGGTTGAAATCAAGCGCGGTACTTTAACCCGGGTCTGGAAGGGGCGGACGGAAATCATCGCCACGCTTGGCGGCGGGCCGAACGGCGCGGCGTTCGGGTCCGACGGCGCGGTCTATGTCTGCAACAATGGCGGGTTCGACTGGCATGAGATCGGACCGATCCTCGTGTCGGGTGACGCGGCGGCCGATTATGTGACCGGGCGCATCGAGCGCGTCGATCTCGCCACCGGCAAAGTCGAGCGCGTGTACGAGAGTGTGAATGGCGCGCGGCTGTCAGGCCCAAACGACATCGTGTTCGAGAAGGGCGGCGGCTTCTGGTTCACCGATCTCGGCAAAGGCCGAGGACGGGTGAAGGAGCGCGGCGGGCTTTATTACGCCAAGCCAAACGGCGCTTTGATCAAGGAAATCTTGTTCGGTACCGCCAGCGGGCTCAACGGTGTTGGCCTCTCGCCGGACGAGAACGTGGTCTATGCGGCCGAGACCGACACCGCGCGGCTCTGGGCGTTCGACGTGGTCGGCGAAGGCGAGGTGGCGGCGCGCGCGCCTGGCTTTATGGCGCGCTACATCGCTGGACAGAGCGAGCATTGCTATTTCGATAGCCTCGCGGTGCAGGCCAATGGCGATATTTGCGTGGCCACAATCATCAAATCTGGGATCACGACGATCACACCTGAAGGCAAGTGCAGCCATGTCGGGTTGCCCGATCCGATCGTCACCAACATCGCTTTCGGCGGCGCCGATATGAAGGACGCCTACATCACGCTCTCCGGCACGGGTAAACTGATTAAGGCGCGCTGGCCTGAACCTGGCTTGAAGCTCAACTTCAATCCATATTGAAGGATGCACCCATGATTGTCGTTCATCACTTGGAAGAGAGCCGGTCGCAGCGTGTGCTATGGCTTCTGGAGGAGCTGGGGCTTGGCTACGAGGTGCGCCGCCATGCGCGTAATCCGCAGACGCGGCAGGCGCCGCCTGAGCTTCGGGAAATGCATCCGCTCGGCAAATCACCGCTGATCGAGCGCGGCGGGAAGGTTCTGGCGGAATCTGGGGCGATCGTCGAGTTCCTGGCCGAGAGCGAGGCGGGCGGCGCGCTTGCGGTTCCACCGGAGCATGCGGCGCGGTTCGACTACCTCTATTGGCTGCACTTCGCCGAGGGCTCGGCGATGCTGCCGCTCTTGCTCAAGCTCTATGTCGGTTTGCTGGGCGAGTCGGGCGCGCCGCTGATGGCTATGCGGATCGAACCGGAAATCGACAATCATCTGCGCTTTGCTGAGGCGGCTCTGGGCGGCGGTGATTGGTTCGCTGCCGGCCGCTTCACCGCCGCCGATATCCAGATGAGCTTTGTGCTCGACGCTGCTAACGCGCGGGGCGGGTTGGAGAAATACCCGAACCTGAGGCGCGCCCGCGCCGCTGGCCAAGCGCGCCCCGCCTATCAGCGCGCGCTCGCGCGTGGCGGGCCCTACAAGATGGGCGCGTAAGGTCAAGCCGCTGGACAAGCAGGGCGACGCGCATTGAACTGCGCCGGTCTTGAACAAGGTTTTCCGAATGCGCGCGCGCGACTGCAAGATTGTTGCAACCATGGGGCCGGCGAGCGATCCGCCGGAGCGGTTGGCGATGCTGATCGACGCCGGGGTCAATTGCTTTCGGCTGAATTTCAGCCATGGCGCACGGGAGGATCACAAGCGCCGGCTCGAAGCGGTTCGCTCAGCTGAGATTAGAGCAGGGCGCCCGGTGGGCGTGTTCGCGGATTTGCAGGGGCCGAAAATTCGCGTTGGCGCGTTCGTCGATGGCCAGATCAATCTGAGATATGGCGAATTGGTTCGCATCGAAGCCTCGATCGCGCCTGGCGAAGCGGGCCTCATCCGGCTGCCGCATCCTGAATTGGTCGCTGTGCTGGCCGAAGGCGACATCCTCAAGCTCGACGACGGCAAGATGCAAATCACCATCGTCGAACGGACGGGCGATAGTCTCAAAGCCCGGGTCGATTTCGGCGGCGTGCTGAAAAACCAGAAAGGGCTCAATGTCCCCACCCGCCGCATCCCGGTATCGGCGCTGACCGAGAAAGACCGCGAAGACCTAGCCTATGCGCTGGAACTCGGCGTCGATTACATCGCCCTGTCGTTCGTGCAGCATCCCGACGACGTGCGCGAGGCGCGGGCGTTGATCGGCGAGCGCGCTGGAATCATTTCCAAGATCGAGAAGCCCTCGGCGCTGGACGAGATCGAAGCCATTGTCGAGGTCTCCGATGCGGTGATGGTGGCGCGCGGCGATCTCGGTGTGGAATTGCCGCCTGAACAAGTGCCGATCGCGCAGCGGAAAATCATTCGCGTCGCCCGCGCGGCCGGGCGGCCGGTGATCGTGGCCACGCACATGCTCGAAAGCATGGTCGATGCGCCGACGCCGACTAGGGCTGAAGCTTCCGACGTGGCGAGTGCCGTATATCAGGGCGCCGACGCGGTGATGCTGTCGGCGGAAAGCGCGGTCGGACGCCATCCGGAAACGGCTGTGGCGATCATGGACCGCATTATCCGCGCGGTGGAGGCTGACGAAGCCTATTGGGCCGGCTTGCCGCGCGACATGACGCCGCCGCAAGCCACCACGGCTGATGCGATCGCATTATCGGCGCGGCACATCACCGACGTCTTGGATTGCGCGGCGGTGGTGGCCTATACGGCGACCGGCTCGACCGCGCTCCGGGTGGCGCGCGAGCGCCCGCGCTGCGGCGTGATTGGCTTGACGCCGGTGTTGGAGACGGCGCGGCGCCTGGCTTTGGTATGGGGCGTTCGGAGCGTCGTAACCGAGGATGTGTCCAACGTCGAGGAGATGGTGGGCAAGGCCGAGGAGGCCGTGCGCCAGCTTGGCGTGGTCGCCAGCGGCGACCGCGTCGTCGTGATCGCCGGCATTCCGTTCGGCCGCGCCGGCAAAACCAATACGATCCGTATTTTCCGCGTCGAATAGCCAGCATTACGCCGCTTGGGTTTGCTGCGCCGCGCACAAAGAGGCGCAGTCTTCGAACAACGCGCCAAGCTCCACCCTCATCGCGCGCGCTTGGATCAGCGCCACCGTTACCGCAGCCAAATTCATCACCACGGAGGTTTCCGTCGGCGTCCAATATTTTGCCTTGCTGTCGATGGCGCAGAGGGTGCCGAGCGCGTGGCCTTCCGCGGTGATGAGCGGCACGCCCAAATAGGCGCGCACGTGCGGCGGGCCGAGCACGAGGGGATTGTCGGCGAAGCGCGCATCGCGGTGCGCGTCGGGCACGATCAGCGGTTTTTCGGCCATGATGGCGTGACCGCAGAAGGAGATGTCGCGCGGGGTTTCGCGTGCATCGAGCCCGACCCGGCACATGAACCATTGCCGCTCCGCATCGACCAGAGAAATCAGCGCTATTGGCGCGCCGGTGGCCAAGGCGACGCAGCGGGTGAGGGCGTCGAAACTCGCGTCCGGGACGCAATCGAGCAGCCTGAGGCGCAGCAGCGCAGCCAGACGCTGCAATTCGTTGGCGGGGATAGGGGCGGGAAGCATGCGGCTGAGCCTAGCGGCGCCGGGTAAACAAAATGCTGCAACTTAAGGTAGCGATTCCATTTGGGGACGAGGTAAGTCGGGGCTCAGGTCACTCGCAAGGCGCTTGCGCTGGCAAGCCTTGGCGATGCGCGCTTGGAAGCGCGCGCTCCAACCTCGTTGCGTGGCGCCTCTCCCCACTACCCCCTCCCAAGGAGGGGAGGACGAAGCGCGTACGCGCTAACTAAACCACGCGAATGCTCGGCGCGGGTTTGTTGAGGCGGGCGATGTTGGCGTAGGCGGCTTCGGCGATAGCGGCGAAGCGCTGGGCTAGCGCGCTGCCCGGGTGTGCGGCGACGAAGGGCGCGCCGGCATCTGCGCTTTCACGCAGGGCGACATCGATGGGGATCTCGCCCAGGAAATCCACGCCGGCTTGTTCGGCCGTGCGCCGGGCGCCGCCTTGGCCGAAAATGTGCGTGCGCACGCCGGCGCTGTCTTCGAAATAGGCCATGTTCTCGATAATGCCGAGGATTGGCGCGTGGGTTTTTTCGAACATGGCAAGGCCGCGGCGCACGTCAGCGAGCGCGAGCTCCTGCGGCGTCGAGACGATGATGGCGCCGGCAAGCGGCGTGCGCTGAACCAGTGTCAATTGCACATCGCCGGTGCCGGGCGGCAGGTCGAGCAGCAACACGTCGAGCGGCCCCCATTGCACATCGTCGAGCATTTGCCGCACCGCGCTAGTGGCCATCGCGCCGCGCCAGATCATCGGTGAGGCGGCGTCAACGAGGTAACCGATCGACATGGTTTTCAGCCCGTGCGCTTCGAGCGGCAGCAGCGTTTTGTTCGCCCCAGGCTCGGGCTTCTGGTTGGCGATGCCAAGCAAAGTCGGGGCGGAGGGGCCGTAAACGTCAAGATCGAGCAGGCCGGTTTTCAGCCCAAGCGCGGCGAAGGCGCAGGCGAGATTGACCGCGATGGTCGATTTGCCAACGCCGCCCTTTGCGCTGGCGATGGCGATGACGGCGGCGACTTGCGACACGCCCGCTTTGGACCGCGGGCCTTCGGGCCCGCTTTGCGCGTCTGAAGACGCGCGGTCCGGCGCATCATGAGCGGTGAGCACGACGGTGACGCTGTTCACACCGGGCAGCGCGCGGGCCGCGGCTTCGGCCTGATCGCGCACCTTGGCATAGCGCTGGGCGGCGTCTGCAGGCGCTTCGATAATGAACGAAACCTTGCCGTTTTGGCTCATGGCGAGGCCTGAAATGCGCCCGGACGTGAACAAGCCCTTACCGGTCAGGGGGTCAGTGATGGCGTCGAGGCGCGCCGAAAGCTGTTGTTCAAGCGCCGCCAATGGGTTGTTCATGCTTGATCCTTTATGGGTAGCGCCACATATCGGCGCACAACCGGCCTTCGCAAGCGGTCAAGAATTGGCGCGCGGGGGGGCTGGGTTGGCTGGGATAGAACATCTGATGCCGTGGAATGACCAATCTGGAGGCGGCGGTGATAAGGGCTCTGGCCCTTGGGGCGGCGGACCGCGCCGGCCGTGGGGGCAGCCGCCGCGGCCAAATCCGCAAAACGACGCGCCCGATCTGGAAGCGATGCTGCGCCGGTTTCGCGAACGCATGCGCTTTGGCGCTGGCGGTGGGGGCGCTGGTTTGGGTCGCGGCCCGGCGGGAGGTTTTTCTTTGCCGCTGATTGCCGGCGTGCTGGTGTTCGGCTGGCTGCTGCTCGGCGTTTACATCGTAGATGAAGGCGAGCGCGCGGTCATCACCCAGTTCGGCCGCTACAACCGCATTACCGGGCCGGGCATCCATGTGCACGCGCCGCCGCCGTTTGAAGCGCGGCGCGTGATCAATGTTTCCAATCAGCGCGTCGATGAAATCGGCTTCGTCATGCAGGGCGCGACCATTGCCGACAATTCCGAAGAAAGCCTGATGATCACCGGCGACCGAAACATCGTCGAGATTCACTTCAGGATCTATTACAACATCACCGATCCGGTTGATTTCATGTTCAAGGTGCGCGAGCCCGAGCAAGCCGTGCGCGCGGTGGCCGAAAGCGCGATGCGCGAAGTGATCGGGCGGCGCCAATTGGAGCCGATCATCACCACCGAGCGCGGCGCGGTCGAGCAGTCGGTCGAAGAATTGATGCAAAGCGTGTTGAACGATTATGAGACCGGCATTCGCGTGTTGCAGGTTGAGCTCCTGAGCGCTGCCGCCCCCCCGGCGGTGATCGAAGCGTTCAACGACGTCGTCAACGCCGGTCAGGACGCTGAAGGCGCACGCAACAACGCCAACCGCGAGGCCGCGCGCATCAGCAACGAAGCGCAAGCCTATCGCGAGCGCGTGGTGCGCGAAGCCACCGGCGAGGCCGAACGATTTACTTCGGTCTACAACGAATATCTGGCTTCGCCGCGGGTGACGCGGGACCGGCTCTATATCGAGACCATGGAGCGGGTGTTCCACAACGGCAATACCGTCATCCTGGATAGCCGCGGCGGGCAGGTGACGTATCTGCCGCTCGACGGCATGATCCGCCGCAATGCCGGCCAGCCCGCAGCGCCCCGCGCGCAAGCAGCGCCAGGAGGCGGATGATGCGCGATCGGCTTTTGTATATCGGCGGCGCCCTAGCGCTGGTGCTGGTGCTGCTCACCAACACGTTGTTCGTTGTGCGCCAGGACCGCCAAGCCATCGTGCTTAGGGTGGGTGAGTTCGCGCATGCCATCAATGCGGGCGACCGCAACGAGCCGGGGCTTTACGCCAAAATCCCGTTTCTCGACACCGTGGTGATTTTCGACAAACGCAATCTCGGGCTGACGCTGGAAGGCCAACCGATTGTCGCGGCCGATCAGGAGCGCTTGATTGTTGATGCGGTGGTGCGCTGGCGGATTTTCGATCCGCTGCGTTTCTACGTCAATGCGCGCGACGAACAGGGCGGCGCGGTGCGGCTGGAAACTTTCGCGGAGGCGGCAATGCGGCGTGCGCTTGGTTCAGCGACGTCGAACGATATTATCTCAGGGCGCCGCGCCGAATTGATGCAAGCGATTGAGGAAGACCTCAACCGGTCCGCTGCGACCGAGCTTGGCGTGCACGTGATTGACGTGCGCATCCGCCAGGCCGATCTGCCGCTGGAAACCCAAGAGCGGGTCTACGAACGCATGCGCAGCGAACGCCAGCAAGTGGCCGAAACCATCCGCGCCGAAGGCGCACGTGACGCGACCATCATTCGCGCCACCGCGCAGGAGGAATCAGAACGCCAGCGCGGCCAAGGCGAAGGCGAACGCGCCCGCATCTTCGCCCGCGCCTACGGCCGCGATCCAGAATTCGCTTCGTTCTACCGCTCGATGCGCGCCTATGAAGTGGCGCTGGATAACGGCACGCCGATTGTAGTGCCGCCGGACAGCGATTTCTTCCGCTACATGCAAAGCCGGACCGGCGGGCGGTAGTCTGGGGTCGCATTCGCGGACGCCAGCTGGGCAACGCTCCGCGGGCCGAACCGCGCAGGATCGTTGCGCGAAGCAGGAGTGGCGCCTAAAGCTCGTGCTTTCCGGGAGCCAATTGCAGATGCAGCGCCTACCCATTATCGTGACGAGATTGGCTGTGGCCTTGGTGGCGCTCTTGTGGTCGGCCGCCCCCGCAATTGCCCAATCGCGCTTGCCGGCGGAGGGTTTCGCGGACTTGGCGGCGCGGCTGTCGCCAGCGGTGGTCAATATCGCCACCTCCCAGCGGGTCGAGGGGGTTGAGGACCTGCCGCAATTCCCGCCCGGTTCGCCGATGGAGCGCTTCAACCAGGGCTTGGACGAGGGCGCGGCGGAAATTACGTCGCTGGGCTCGGGGTTTATCATTTCTGCCGACGGGAATGTGGTGACCAACAATCATGTCATTGAAGCCGCCGATGCGATTGAAGTGATCCTGCAAAATGGCCAGCGCTTCGACGCTACCGTGATCGGGCGTGATCCGGCCACCGATATCGCAGTATTGCGCGTGCAAACCCGCCAGCCGCTGCCGTTCGTGGCGCTTGGCGACAGCGATGGCGCCCGGGTCGGCGACCTGGTGCTTGCGATCGGCAATCCGTTCGGGCTTGGCGGGTCGCTCTCGGTTGGCGTGGTGTCGGCGCGCAACCGCAACATCGACGCCGGACGCTATGACGATTTTATCCAGACCGACGCCGCCATCAATCGCGGCAATTCCGGCGGGCCGTTGTTCAATCTTGCGGGCGATGTCATCGGCGTGAACACGGCGATTGTCTCGCCTACGGGCGCTTCGGTTGGGGTTGGGTTTGCGACGCCGTCCTCCATCGTTGCGCCGGTGGTGACCCAATTGCTGCGCTATGGCGAGACCCGGCGCGGTTGGCTCGGGGTGCGGCTGGCTAATGTCACGGCGGAAATAGCCGAGCGCGCCGGTTATCAAGGCCAAAGCGGCGCGGCGGTGACACGGATAACGCCCGGTGGGCCGGCAGCAGCGGCGGGCCTGCGGCCGGGCGATATCGTATTGAAATTCGCTGGCCGCGATGTCGCCGACAGCCGGGCGCTGACGCGCATGGTGGGCGAAGCGCAAGTGGGCGCACAGGCCGAACTTGAAATCATCCGCGGCGGGCAGAACCAAGCGGTGCAGGTGACGATCCAACGCCTGCAGGAAACCAGCGATGGCCCGCGTGTGGCGGAGGGCGACGCCAATGAGCCGCCGCGGCGCGATGATGGCGGCCCGCGCGGCGGGCGCTTCTTCGGCTTGGCGCTGAGTGAATTGGACGCCAGTTTGCGCGAGGAATTCCAAATCGAGCCGGAAGTGCTGGGGCTGGTGGTGCTGTCGGCGGATCTCGGCTCGGCCAATGAGCGCATGCTGCGCCCGGGCGATGTGATCGAGCAGATGGCGTTCCACGATGTGGAATCGATCGTCGATGCGCGCGCCATGGCCGAGCGCGCCGCCATCGGCGAACACGCCATCGTTCTGCGTATCAACCGCGATGGCCGCGTGAGCTACCGCCGGCTTGAGCCTCGGAGCTGAGCTTTCCCTTTTTCCTCTCCCGTTCGCGCCGCCGCGAACGGGTGGTGCTGGCCTTTTGCGCACGGCTCGTAAGACGCCCGGCGGCAAAATTGGATCGACCCTGCCGTTTTGCTAAAATAGGAGCTATTGTTCTTTTGCGTGGGGAAGGTGAATGAAGGCCAAAATCCTTATTCTCGGAGCGGGGTTCGGCGGACTGGAACTCGCGACACTATTGTCGGAATCGTTGGGCGATTTCGTCGATGTCACGTTGATTGATAAGAGCGATCATTTCATGTTCGGCTTCTCAAAGCTGGACATTGTTTTCGGCCATGCTAAGGCGAACGCGGTGCGCATGCCGTACCGGAAATTCACTAAGCCGGGCGTGCGTTTCCGCCGAGAAACCACCAGGGTCATTGATCCTGCCGCGCGGCGCGTAACCACCAACCGAGCGACCTACGATGCCGATCATCTCGTTGTGGCGCTGGGCGCTGAGTACGATTTCGAGGCGACTCCGGGCCTTTCCGATGTGCATGAGTTTTATTCCGCGGCGGGCGCCGAAAAACTCCGCGATGCGCTTCGTCGTTTCAAGCGAGGTCGTGCGCTGATTGGCGTCTGTGGCGCGCCCTTCAAATGTCCGCCGGCCCCCAGCGAGTGCGCACTTATGCTTCACGACTATTTGGAACGCCGCGGCGTGAGGGGAGCCTGCGAGATCAGCCTTGTGCTGCCACTCTCCGCTCCGGTGCCACCTTCGCCCGAGACTTCGAAAGCGCTTATTGCGGCCTTTGAAGAACGCGGCATCAGCTTCCAGCCAGACAAATGCATTGCGGCAGTCGATGCAAGGCGTCGCGTGGCCGTGCTTGATGATGGCGGCGAGTTGCCTTTTGACTTGTTCCTGGGCGTGCCCAAGCATCGCGTGCCCCGGGCGGTGCTAGAGAGCGGGCTGGCCGAAAATGGCTGGGTACCGGTAAACCCGCGCACGCTTGAGACGAAATATCCTGGCGTCTATGCGGTGGGAGATGGCGCCAACACGGGTACACCCAAAGCCGGTGTGTTCGCGGAGGGGGCTGCAAAGGCGGTTGCGAGCGCGCTCATCGCGACAATAAAAGGCGGCGAGGCAAGCCAGTACGATGGCTTCGGCACTTGCTACATCGAGTTCGGCGGCGGGCGCATCGGCAAGGTCGAAGTAGATTTTTTCTCAGGTCCGACGCCAACGGGCAGGTACCACGAACCTTCGACAGAGTTGCGTGCGGACAAAGATAATTTTGGCTCGTCTCGCCGCGCGAGGTGGTTTGGGATGTAGCGATTCTTCATTCGTGCCGATTGCCATGGCGAACTACCAAATGAGTGTCTTCAGCGAATTGCAGGCGAGTGCCCGCTCGCTGGCGAAGGTCGGCTGTGATGCGTTGGCGAGAGCCTCTGAGCTGAGCTTTCCGCTTTTTCCTTCTCCCCGTTCCCGGAGAGTAAGGTGGCCCGAAGGGCCCGATGAGGGGCGGCGCTCACTTTTCCGAACCGAGCGTTTCCTTCCCCTCACCCAATTCGCTTCGCGAATTGACCTCTCCCCGGGAACGGGGGGGTGGCGTGTTGGCGTCATGGCGCGCTCCAGAATTGGTCGCGGCGATAGCCTTGGAAAAAGAGCGCGGTTGCGAGTGAGGTGTGATCGATGCGGGCATGGGCTTCGGCGGCGACAATGGGTTTGGCGCGGTAGGCGAGCCCAAGGCCGGCGGCCTTGATAATGTCGAGATCGTTGGCGCCGTCGCCGATGGCGAGGACGTCTTGGGGATTGAGAGCGAGCGCTGTGGCTTCGCTGCGCAAAGCTTCGAGTTTGGCTGCGCGGCCGAGAATGGGTTGGCGCACCGTTCCGGCGAGCGCGGCGCCGTCGTCGGCGAGCGTGTTGGCGCGGTGGGCGTGGAAGCCCGTGGCGGCGGCGACGCGCGCGGTGAAAAAATCGAAACCGCCGGAAACCAGCACGCAGCGCGCACCCTGGTGCGCCATAGTGCGCACAAGGGTTTCGGCGCCGGGATTGAGGCGCACGCGTTCGTCATAGCAGCGCTGAAGCGCGGCGAGCGGCAGGCCCCTTAGCTTGGCGACGCGCTCACGCAGCGCCGGCTCGAACTCCAGTTCGCCAGCCATGGCCCGTTCGGTGATGGCGGCGATCTCGGGCTTGCAGCCGGCGAAATCGGCGAGCTCGTCCAGGCACTCGACGTTGATGATGGTGGAATCCATGTCGGCGATAAGCAGGCGCTTGACGCGGTTGGCGGTTGGAACGAGCGCCCAATCCACCGGCATTTCGGCCACGGCTGCGGCAGCTTCCTGGCGCAGCTCGCCATCGATTCTGGGATAAATCCATTGCGCGCTTTCCCAGCCTGACAGCACCGCCGGCGGGGGCAGCTTGCGCGACAGCGCCACGCGCCCGAGCATCAGCAGCGCTTCGCGGTAAGCGGGCTTGTCGTCAGGATTGGCGACGAAGACGAGGGCGTGGGCTTCGTGACTCATGGTAGGTCGTTTCTCGTCCTTCGCCCCTCGTGGGAGAAGGTGGCGCGAAGCGCCGGATGAGGGGTGTGTGCGCGAGTCCGAAGCGATGCGCCAGCACCCCTCACCCGGTCTCGCTGCGCTCGACCACCCTCTCCCACAAGGGGCGAGGGTCGGGTAGAGCTAATTGATGCGCGCGTTGCTCCTCATGGGCCCCACTGCGTCGGGCAAATCGGCGTTGGCGCTGGCGCTGGCCGAGCGG
>JANNFH010000420.1:0-4927 GCA_031379565.1 Alphaproteobacteria bacterium | reverse complement strand
GCGCGGCCTGTTTGCCTCTGCGAGCGCGCAGGAAGCGCTCTAGGGCCGCATCAAGCGACGGCGGTCCCGTCAGTCCGCCGATAGGTCAGGCGCTTTCCTTCGGCGCCCTGGACCGCCAGTTTCGCGCGCATCGCATCGGTGAAGCCAAGCTTGGTGCGCGTGTTGTGGCGGAAATCGAACTCGGAAAGGTAGCGGTGCAGATGCTTCTCGGAGCAATGCTGATAGACGCCGCGCATGCCCTTCTTGAACACGCCGAAATAGCCTTCGGCTGAGTTCACATGAACATCGCCGCGCGCGTATTCGCCGCCCGAATGCTTGACGCTTTCATGCGTGGCGAACTCTGCGCCGACGCGCGGATAGAGACGGCTTTCGTCGGTATGCAAACGAGACAAAGGATGGACGTTATCACGCAAGATTTTTTCGACCGTCTCGCGGTTGGCTTCGGCAACGTGGAAGGTGCGAACCGAACCGCCGCGCTCGACAAGCGCCAAGATCGCGCGCTTGTTCGCAACGCCGCTCCCGCGCTTCAAATACGCCTTGCCGCGGGTCGTTTCAAAGCGCGGGTTTTCGACCTTACCGAAGTAAGTTTCGTCCGCTTCCACGATCTGGCCTTCCCCGCCCAAAGGGCCAGTAAGGCCGCTCGTGCTCATAGCGAGGCGGATGCGGTGGGCGAGAAACCAGGCCGTCTTGTAGGTCACGTCGAGCGAGCGATGCAGTTGATGGGCGCTCACGCCCTTCTTGCTCGACGCCATGAGGTAATAAGCCATGAGCCAAACCGTCAGCTTGATGTGGCTGGCTTCCATCACCGTGCCGGTCATCACGGTGAAGTCTTTGCGGCATTCCTTCTGGGCGCAGCGATAGCGGCCCGGCTTTTTGGTCTCATAGGAATCGAGCGAGCCGCACTTGCCGCACGCGCGGCCAGACGGCCAGCGGAGCGCTTCGATCCAGCGGCGGGCTTCGGTCTCAGAGCGGAAATGAGGGGCGTCGAATTTCATGCCCTCATACTAGGGCTTGGACTTTGTGGTGTCAAGTATATAGTCGGGTAAATATTCCTATGTTAGGGGTAAAAATCCTTTTCGGCGGAGGTTAGACTGCTTCATGCAGCACGGCCAGATTTGGCGCGCGCTTGACGCTTTGGCGGCGCGGAGGGGATTGACCCCTTCGGGCCTCGCGCGCGCCGCCGGGCTCGATCCAACCACGTTCAACAAATCCAAGCGCACCGGCCCCGATGGCAAGCCGCGCTGGCCCTCGACCGAAAGCATCGCCCGCGCGCTCAACGCTGTGAACACGTCGTTCGACGAATTCGCCGCCCTGCTCGCCGGGCGCCCGGGCGGGGCGGGACGGGCGATCCCGATTGTCGGCATGGCGCGCGCCGGCGCCGATGGGTTTTTCGATGACAGCGGCTTTCCCGTTGGCGCGGAAGAAACCGTGCGCTTTCCAGGTCTCGGCGACGACCGTGTCTACGCACTCGAGATCGCCGGCGATTCCATGGAGCCGGTATTTCGCGCCGGCGATGTCGTCATCGTTCAACCCGGCGCGCCGGTGCGGCGCGGGGACCGCGTCGTGGTGCGCACCCAGGCCGGCGAAGTGATGGCCAAGATGCTGGGCCGGCGCAATGACCAAAGCATCGAACTGATCTCGCTCAATCCTGCCTATCCGACGCGGCAAATCTCCGCCGCTGAAATCGACTGGGTGGCGCGGATTTTGTGGGCCAGCCAATAGCCGCTAAGCTCCCCAACTGGGGAGACATCATGCTAAAATTCGTTTCTGTTCTAGCCGTCGCTTTTGCGATGGCGGCCTGCGGCCAGCCGGCGGCGACACCCAACGACGCGCAGGCGCAAACCAGCGCGGAGCAGGTGGGCGAAATAGCCGCTGCCGACCGCGCAGACATTCTCGCCGCGCTGCAATTGCCCGCAGCGAATGCACGCGGCGAAGTGACGAACGCATGCGAGGAGATGGTGGTCCCGCAATTCCTGGCCGCCGACCTGGGGCCAGGCGTGGGGCGCGCGGCGCTGTTCGCCATCGGCGGCGGACCCAACATGGCGAGCTGCTATGGCGACGGCTCGAACTTGCATCTGATGCGCAGCGTCAGTGGCGGCTGGACAGAAATCTGGTCAATGCAGTTCGGAATGCTGACGATCTTACCGACCATGCACAACAACGCCTATGACATCGCTGAAGGCGGACCGGGCTTTTCTTTCCCGGTCGATCAATGGAACGGGACGGCCTATGTCAGCGCCAACCGCACCGTCAGCGACGCGCAATTGAACGACGCGCGCTTCTTGCCGTAAGCGCTAATCTTCGCTGCGCGCGGGTTTCCACGCCGCGATAAGACGGGGGCCGGCTGCGCGCATGAGGTCGCCGCGAATTTCGAACGCGGCGAATGCAGACGTTGGGAAGTGACCGGCGAACTCGCGCGCGAGTTTGGAGCCATCGTGCGCCTGATGAATCAGCATGGACGCAAGCTCACCCATGCCCGGATTGTGGCCGATGACAATAACGCTTGTCGCATCGCTGGAGGCGAACGCATCCCAAATGCCTTCGGGCGCCGCGTGATAGAGCGCGTCCTCAAAGCGCGTCTCCAGCTGGAAACCCTGTAGCGCGCATTCAGCGGTTTCGCGCGTGCGCGTCGCACCTGAAACCAGCGCCAGCGCCGGCTTCAGCCCCGCATCCTCTATCGCCGCGCCGGCGTGCGCCCCATCGCGCCGCCCGCGCGGCGCCAGCGCGCGAGCCTCATCGCTCGGCGCTTCCCCACCCCGCACCGCCTTGGCGTGCCGCATTAGGATCAGTGTCCGCATCAGGCCTTATATCACTTCGACGCCAACTCGGCGCGCCGCTTTCACCAAATCGTGGTCGAACGTCGCCAACGGCAAGCGTTTGCGCTGGGCCAGTTCGAGGTAAGCCGCATCATAGGCCGTCAATTTTTGCGCGATCGCCAGTTTAACGCCATCGCCCCAAGTGCGTTCCCAGGTTTCCTCGTCGCTTCCCACCGGCAGCAGCGCCAGCGCGGATAAATCAAGATCGAGCCGCTGCAAATCGTATCGCTTTCGGCGCGCGCTCATCAGCAATGCATTGCAGACTTCGAGACGCCAATGCTGCGGCGTTATTGCGCCTTCCTCGGCCACGCGGCGCCGGATCTCGATCGCCGCCGGGGTATCCTCTTCAGGGATGAGCCAGGCTACCGCCACCGACGCATCGATCACGATCCTCAATATTTGCGGCCTTCCCGGATCAGCGCCAGAATTTCTCCACGCTTCAACACGCCGAACTTGCGCGCGTGTTCCTCGCGCCGGGCGTCCATTTCCAGCATCGCCTTCTCCACCGCGGCTTTGTCGTGGGCAGCGGCGTACGCCGAACTGAGCCGCGCCACAGGCTCGCCGCGCTTGGTGATGATGATCTCCTCCCCCGCTCGCGCCGCTTCGACGAGTTCGGAGAGTTTGTTTTTCGCCTCAAAAAGGCCAACCGAGCGCATCACAACCATCTAGCTTATTCTTCTAGCTTGTTCAAGTTTGATCAAGCGAGTTGCGGCAGATCGTTTTCATTCGCGTATCATTGCCTCCATTGGCTTGGCAGCGGCGGCGAAGCGTCGTTTACCGGAGCCATGAGCGACCTTCACACCCTCGCCGCCGCCGCCAAGGCTTGGCCGTTCGAACAGGCGCGGCTTGTCATCGAGCGGTTGCGGCAGAAGCCAAAGCTGGGGCCGGTTATTTTCGAGACCGGCTATGGCCCCTCAGGCCTGCCGCACATCGGCACGTTCGGGGAGGTCGCGCGCACATCCATGGTGCGCCACGCCTTCAATGTGCTGACCGGGAACGCCGTCGAGACCAAGATTATCTGCGTCTCCGACGACATGGACGGGATGCGGAAGCTTCCCGACAACGTCCCCAACCATGAGCTGCTCGCGCCTTACATGCAGCGCCCGCTCACCGACGTGCCCGACCCGTTCGGGACCCACGAAAGCTTCGCCCATCACAACAATGCCCGCCTGCGCGCGTTTCTCGACAGCTTCGGCTTTGAGTATGAGTTCAAATCCGCCACTGAGCTTTATCGCTCCGGCGCTTTCGACGCGACTTTGCTCACCGCGCTCGCGGCTTATGACGAGATCATGGCGATCATGCTGCCCACTTTGGGCGAAGAGCGCCGGCGCAGCTACAGCCCGTTCCTGCCGATCTCGCCCAAAACCGGGCGTGTGCTCTACGTGCCGATGAAGCGCATCGATGCGGGCGGGGGCACGATCACATTTGACGACGAAGATGGCGAGGAGATCACCCAAAGCGTCACCGGCGGGCGCGCCAAGATGCAATGGAAGCCCGATTTCGGCATGCGCTGGGCCGCCCTTGGCGTGGATTTCGAGATGTTCGGCAAGGACCACCAGCCCAACCAGCCGATCTATGCGCGCATCTGCAAGGCGCTCGGGGCCGAGCCGCCGGTAAATTTCGTCTACGAATTGTTCAACGACGAGAACGGCGAGAAAATTTCAAAGTCAAAGGGCAACGGCATCAGCGTCGAGCAATGGCTGCGGTACGCGCCGCAAGAAAGCTTGTCGCACTACATGTATCAAAAACCAAAGACCGCGAAGCGGCTGTTCTTCGACGTGATCCCGAAGACGGTGGACGAATACATCGCCCATCTCGACGCCTACCCGAAGCAGAACATCGCCGAGCAAATCGAAAACCCGGTCTGGCACATTCATGATGGCGCCCCGCCGGCGCCGGAAATGGCGGCTTCCTATGCACCCAACGACAGCGTCGCGCGCGCGTCGATTAGTTTCGCGCTATTGCTCAACCTCGTCGCCGCCGCCAATGCCGAGACCAAAGAGCAGCTCTGGAAATTCATCGCCAAATACGCGCCGGGCGCTTCGCCGGCCACGCATCCGCTTCTGGACCGGCTCTGCGGCCACGCCATCTGCTATTATGACGATTTCGTG
>JANNFH010000402.1:0-3644 GCA_031379565.1 Alphaproteobacteria bacterium | reverse complement strand
GTTGTGGGGGGCGGGGTTGGGGCGGGTTGTGGGCTGTTGTCTCGTCCGCGCCGCATGCGCGCCACTCTTCATCCGCCATCGCTTCGCGCTGACACCCTCTCCCACATGGGGAGAGGGAGGAGTTGAGATGGAGCAGACCTGGAAGCAGGCCAAAGCTGCGTTCGCCATTATCCTGGCGCCGCCCGTGCTTTGGCTTGTGCTGTTTTTCCTCGTGCCGATGGCTGTCATCTGGGCCTATTCGTTCGGGCAGAATTCCGGTCTCGCCGACATCGAACTAACTGGCACGTTCGCCAACTATATCCGGGCGCTTGAGCCGCTCTATCTTGGGATTTTCTGGAAATCGCTGGTGGTGGCGGGCATCACCACGTTGCTGTGTCTGCTGGTCGGCTTTCCGGTAGCGCTGGCCATCGCCTTCGCAACGCCGCGCGCCAAAGCGTGGCTGCTGTTGCTGATCATGCTGCCGTTCTGGACCAATCTTTTGATCCGCACCTATGCGCTGATCGCGGTGCTGCGGACGGAAGGTTACGTCAATTTCTCGGTCGAATGGCTGTGGAATAACGCTTCCGGCCTGATGACCATGGCCGGCCTGCAGCCGCTTGGCGAATTCCAGCCGCTCGAATTGTTGCACAATAATTTCGCTGTGATTTTCGGCCTGGTTTACGTGCACCTGCCGTTCATGGTGCTGCCGCTCTATTCCGCGCTTGACCGCATGGATCGCTCGCTGATGGAGGCGAGCCTCGATCTCGGCGCCGGGCACTTGCGCACGATCTGGTCGGTGGTTGCGCCGTTAGCCGCGCCCGGCATCGCCTCCGGCATCCTCATCACCTTCATTCCTGCGCTGGGCGCCTATCTCACGCCAGATCTCCTTGGCGGACCCGATTCGCAGATGATCGCCAACGTCATCGAGCGTCAATTCAAGCGCGCCAATGACTGGCCGTTTGGCGCAGCGCTATCGTTCCTGCTAATGTATCTCACCTTCTTCGCCATTGCCGCTCAGGCCATGGTGCAGCGTAAAGCCGAGCGGAGGGGCTGATGGCCAATTCCGCGATCGCCGCACGGCCAAGGCGCGAGCGCCCGGGGCCGCTGGAATACATGCGGCGCTGGCCGCTGCGCGTCATCGTTGGTGCGACGTTGTTGTTTCTCTATCTGCCGCTGATTACGCTGATGGCCTTCAGCTTCAACGACAGCCGCCGCAACATCGTCTGGCAGGGGTTCACGCTCAAATATTATGACAAGGCGCTGCACAACGAATCGCTGATTCAAGCCTTTTCCAATTCGATGACGATCGCCTTCTTCTGCACCATCTTCAGCGTCATTATCGGCGCTCTGGCCGCTGTGCTGCTGTGGCGCTTCCGTTTTCCAGGCAAGACCGCGCTCGAGGGCGCCATGGCGCTACCGATCGTGGTGCCGGAAATCTGCATGGGCGTGGCCATGCTGGTGTTCTTCGCCCGCGTGCTTCCCTGGCCGATTGGGTTGCCGTGGCCGCTCAATCTCGGCGCGATCACCATCGCCCACGTCTCATTTGCTTTTCCGTTCGTGGCCACGGTGGTCCGGGCGCGGCTCGCCTCGTTCAACCGCGAGCTTGAAGAGGCAGCGAAGGATCTCGGGGCCAATGAATGGCGCACCTTCATGGATGTGCTGGTGCCGCACATGCAGCCCGGCCTGGTCGCGGGCGCGCTGTTGGCGTTCACTTTGAGCCTCGATGATTTCGTCATCACCTTCTTCACCGCCGGCCCGGACACCATTACCTTCCCGGTGAAGGTCTATTCCATGGTGCGTTTCTCGGTGACGCCGGAAGTGAACGCCGCCTCCACCATCCTTATCGTTCTCACTGTCGTGCTGACGGCGGTCGGCTTGCAGCTGCAGGCCGCCTCGGAGAAGAAAGCAAAAGCGCAATGACTGACGTCGCCCACGTTCATAGCAAAGCTGACAAACCGAATGCGCCGGTGCGGCCAAACGCGATCATCCAGTTCGAGAGCATCACGAAGAGGTTCGGCAAGGTCGTCGCGGTCGATAATGTGAATTTGGAAATCCAAGAAGGTGAGTTCTTTGCTCTGCTCGGCCCATCTGGCTGCGGCAAGACCACGCTGTTGCGCATGCTGGCGGGTTTTGAAACCCCGACAGAGGGTCGCATTTTGATCGACGGCAAGGACATCGCCCATCTCGGGCCGAACAAGCGTCCGGTGAACATGGTGTTCCAATCCTACGCCGTGTTTCCGCACATGAGCGTTACCGACAATGTCGGCTACGGCCTGAAGATGGACAATGTGCCCGACCCCGAACGCAAGACCCGCGTCGCCGAAGCGCTCGACCTGGTGAAGCTCGGCGGCTTTGGCGACCGCAAGCCCGATCAGCTCTCCGGCGGCCAACGTCAGCGCGTCGCGCTTGCCCGCGCGCTGGTGAAGCGGCCCCGTGTGCTGTTGCTGGACGAGCCGCTCTCCGCCCTCGACGCGAAATTACGGGATCAGATGCGTTCCGAGCTCACCTCGCTGCAAGAGAAAGTCGGCATCACCTTTATCATGGTCACCCATGACCAGGACGAAGCCCTCGCCATTGCCACACGCTGTGCGGTGATGAATCGCGGCCTGCTGCAGCAAGTGGCGACGCCAGCCAATCTCTACGAATTCCCGAACTCGCGCTTTGTTGCTGATTTCGTCGGTTCGGTGAACATGTTTGAGGGCACGTTGGAGCGCGATGAGCCCGACCACGCGATTGTGCGCGTGCCGGAGCTTGTGTCGCCAGTGTTCCTGGATCATGGCGTGAGCGGCGCCAAGGGCGCGGTTGTGTGGGTTGCGCTGCGCCCTGAGAAAATCGAAATGCACAAACGCACCGAGGGGTCTACGCCGATGAAGATGGAAGACGCGCCGGAGGGCGCCAATGTCATCCCTGGCGTGATCCGCGATATCGTCTACCTCGGCAGCGAGACCAATTACGACGTCGAGATTGCTGGCGGGCGCAGGATCAAGACATTTCGGTCCAATCTCACGCGCTACGATCAGGAAGATTTCACCTGGGACGAGCCGGTTTGGCTGGCCTGGCACGCTTGTTCGCCGGCCGTGCTGTTGTCATGATGCGCGTGCTAAGATGAAGGATATGGAAGACGCTCATTCCGCGACGGCGCGTCCGGTGCTCGGCATTATCTGTTGCAACCGCAGCATCGACGGCCAGATCGCCCAGGCGGTGATGACGCGCTACATCGTGTCGTCGCTGAAATACGCCGATGCGTCGGGCGTGCTGATCCCAGCACTGCCGGACCTGGTCGATGCGCGGGACGTGGCGCCCCGGCTCGACGGTTTGTTGCTCACCGGCACGCCCTCGAACCTCGATCCCGCGCGCTACGGCGAATTGATCGACGATGTACCCGGCCCGCTCGATCCGGCGCGCGACGAAATGACGGCGCGCTTGATTGAAGCGATGCTTGATAATTCAAAGCCGGTATTCGGTATCTGCCGCGGCTTCCAGGAGCTCAATGTCGCGTTCGGCGGCACGCTGCGGCGCGACATGGCCGACAGTCCCGAATTGTTGGCGCACCACGCGCCGCGCGAGGCCGATTTCGCCGCCATGTTCGATCACGTGCATCCGGTGATCCTCGAAAAGGGCGGCGTGCTGCGCCAGGCCTATGGCCGCGACCAGATCGATACGGT
>JANNFH010000384.1:0-1988 GCA_031379565.1 Alphaproteobacteria bacterium | reverse complement strand
ACGATCCAGCGATTTACGGTTTGCTTTGGTGATGACGGATCGAACTCGTCCCACACCGCGCATTCGTTCATCTGGCAGAAGCGCGCTGCGTTCCACAATTTGGTGCCAAAGTTGCGATAACCTTCTATGCGCTGCTCGCTGAGCTTGATGTCGCGCCCCTGCGCCGCCATCGCCGCCAGTGTGAAGCGCAGGGCGTCAGCGCCGAATTTGTCGATCAGGTCGAGAGGGTCAAGCACGTTGCCCTTCGATTTCGACATTTTCGCACCGCTAGCGTCGCGGACCAGCGCGTGGATGTACACTTCCTGGAACGGAACCTGTTTCATAAAGTGGAGCCCCATCATCATCATCCGCGCCACCCAGAAGAAGATGATGTCATGCGCGGTGACGAGGATTGAAGTGGGGTAAAAGCGCTTCAGCTCCGGCGTGTTATCCGGCCAGCCCAGCGTGGAGAAAGGCCACAGCGCCGATGAGAACCAGGTGTCGAGCACGTCCTCGTCCTGGGAGAGCTCGACTTCCTTGCCATAGTGCATTTGCGCCGCGCCCTTGGCGAGCGAGGTGGTTTCTTCGACGAACACTTTCCCGTCCGGCCCGTACCAAGCCGGAATGCGGTGCCCCCACCAGAGCTGGCGCGAGACGCACCACGGCTCGATGTTGCGCATCCATTGGAAATAAGTTTTCGACCACGTCTCCGGCGTGAACTTGGCATCGCCCTTTTCCACCGCCGCGATCGCCGGCTTCGCCAGCTCCGCCGCGTTGACATACCATTGGTCGGTCAGCATCGGCTCGATAACAACGCCTGAACGATCGCCGAACGGCTGCTGGATTTTTTTGTCCTCGACGCGGCCGAGCAGGCCCAGCGCTTCGATATCGGCGACCACCTGCTTGCGCGCTTCAAAGCGATCAAGCCCACGATACTTCGCCGGCACGTGCTCGGCATCAGCCATCCGGCCTTTCGTATCCATGAGTATGAACAGCGGAATATCGTGCGCGCGGGCGACCTTGTAATCGTTGAAATCGTGGGCGCCGGTGATTTTCACCGCGCCTGATCCGAAATCGGGATCGGGATATTCGTCAGTGATAATCGGAATGTAGCGGTCGGCCAGCGGCAGCAAAACTCGCTTGCCGACGATGGGAGCATAGCGCTTGTCCGACGGATGCACCGCCACGGCGCCGTCGCCCAGCATGGTTTCCGGGCGCGTCGTGGCGATGGCGATGTAATCGCGCGTTTCCCATGTCGTGGGATTACCACCCGCATCGTGCGCGATCGGGAATTGGTAAGTCTCGCCGTTTTCGAGCGGATATTTGAAGTGCCAGAAATGGCCGTTCACTTCTTTGTTCTGCACTTCGAGATCAGAAATAGCGGTTTCGAAATGCGGGTCCCAATTCACCAACCGCTTATCTTTGTAAATCAGCCCTTCCTTGTAGAGCTGCACGAAAACTCTGAGCACCGCGGCCGAGAGGCCCTCATCCATGGTGAAGCGCTCGCGCGACCAATCGCACGAGGCGCCCAAACGGCGGAGCTGTTCGAAAATACGTCCGCCGGAGACTTCCTTCCAAGCCCAGACGCGCTTGATGAATTCTTCGCGTCCCAGCGAACGGCGGTCTTCATTGGCGCCGGCTTCGGCCAGCTGGCGCTCCACCACCATTTGCGTGGCGATGCCGGCGTGATCCATGCCCGGTTGCCACAGCACCGACTTGCCACGCAGCCGCTCGAAGCGGACCAGCACGTCCTGCAGCGTGTTGTTGAGCGCGTGGCCGATGTGCAGCGAGCCGGTGACGTTGGGCGGGGGGATGACAATGCAGAAGCCGTCCGAATCCCTGTCTTGCTTGGGCCGGAACGCGCCTGATTTCTCCCACGCCTCGAGCCAGCGAGGTACGACGGCTTTCGGATTGAAGGTGGTTTCGATCATGTGGGCGGGAGGACTGCAAGCGGCGCCGCAACACCGCGGAGCGGAGCCTATAGCAGGCCGAACGCCGCCGCGCGACCG
>JANNFH010000189.1:0-8848 GCA_031379565.1 Alphaproteobacteria bacterium | reverse complement strand
TTTGCTCCGGATCGAGGACACCGACCGCGCGCGCTCCACCGATGAAGCGATCGCGGCCATTTTTGAGGGCCTCGACTGGCTCGGACTGAAGGCGGACGGGGATCCTATCTTCCAATTCGCCCGCGCGGAGCGCCATCGGGCGGCGACCGACGAGATGATCGCCCGAGGCGGGGCATTTCGCTGCTACGCGACGGTTGAGGAAATGGAGGCGTTGCGCGCGGCCGCGCACGCTGAAGGCCGCGCGGTCCGCTCGCCCTGGCGCGACGGCGGGGCCGCTCCTGACGCGCCATTTGCGGTGCGGCTGCGAGCGCCCGATGACGGGGAGATCGCCAATCGCGATTTGGTGCAGGGCGATGTGCGCATCAAGGCGCGCGACCTTGACGATCTGGTGTTGCTCCGCGCCGATGGCAATCCGACCTACATGCTCTCTGTTGTCGTCGACGATCACGACTTGGGCGTGACCCACGTCATCCGCGGCGACGATCACCTCACCAATGCGGCGCGGCAAATTCCGATCTATCAGGCGATGGGATGGACGCCGCCGTTGTTTGCGCACATTCCGCTGATCCATGGCCCCGACAGCGCCAAGCTTTCAAAGCGTCACGGCGCGCTAGCCGTGCAAGGCTATCGCGACATGGGCTATTTGCCTGAGGCGCTGAACGCCTATCTGATGCGCCTCGGCTGGAGTCCGGGCCATGACGACATTATCTCCAAGGAAGACGCCGTCGCGCAATTCAGTATCGCCCAAATCGGCAAGGCGCCGGCGCGGCTCGATTTCGCTAAGCTCGATTCCGTGAACGCGCATTTTTTGCGTAGCGCCGAGGACGGGCGGCTTGGCGCTCTGCTGTTCGATTACCTCGCCGCGCAGAAAAGCTGGACCCTCTCCCCAGCGGCGCGCGCGCGTGTCGAAAAATCAATCAGCGTGCTCAAAAACCGGGCGAAGACGATCGCGGAAATGGCCGATCAAGCGGCTTTCCTTACCAATGAGCGCCCGCTCAACCTTGACGCCAACGCGCAATCCTTGATCAAAGACGCAGCGGAACGCCTCAAGCGCTTGTACATCCGCCTCGTTGCGGAACCCGAATGGGAAAATGCGGCGCTGAATGCATCGCTTAAGGCTTTCGCCACGGATGAAGGCGTTGGAATGGGCCAGATCGGGCCTCCCTTGCGTGCGGCTTTAACCGCTGGCGCGCCGGCGCCGGATCTAGGACAGACATTGGAATTGCTTGGCCGCGACGAGACGCTGGCCCGGCTCGCGGATCAGGTTTGAGGAAGCGACCATGCAAAGCAAGCTTACGAAAAAGCCTTCGGCCACCATCACATTGAACAACAAACAGATTGAATTGCCTGTGTTTGGCGGATCGGTGGGCCCGGACGCCATCGATATTCGCAAGCTCTTTAGCGAGGGCAAGGTCTTCACCTACGATCCGGGCTTCACTTCCACCGCCAGCTGCGAAAGCCAGATCACCTACATCGACGGCGACGAAGGCGTGTGCCTGTTTCGCGGCTATTCGATCCTCGACCTCGCCGAGCAATCGACCTTTATCGAAGTCTGCTATCTGTTGCTGCACGGCGAATTGCCGAGCGAGAGCAAGCTCGAGGCTTTCGATCGCGGCATCACCTATCACACCATGCTGCACGCGCAGTTCGACCGCTTCTTCGAAGGCTTCCGCCGGGACGCTCATCCGATGGCGGTCATGGTGGGCACGGTTGGCGCGCTGGCCGCTTTCTACCACGACAGCACCGATATTGAGGACCCCCATCAGCGCATGGTTGCGAGCCATCGCCTGATCGCAAAAATGCCGACGATCGCCGCGCGCGCGTTCAAATATACGCTGGGCCAGCCGTTCGTGAGCCCACGCAACGAACTCGATTATTCCGCCAATTTCCTGCGCATGTGCTTTGCCGTGCCGGCGGAAGATTACGTCGTCAACCAGGTGCTGGCGCGGGCGATGGATGTGTTCTTCATCCTGCACGCCGACCACGAACAAAACGCCTCAACCTCCACGGTGCGCCTTGCTGGCTCCTCGGGCGCCAACCCGTTCGCATGCATTTCCTCGGGCATCGCTTGCCTCTGGGGACCTGCCCATGGCGGCGCTAATGAAGCGGCGTTGAAGATGCTGATGGAGATAGGCAAGCCGGAAAACATTCCCGCCTTCATCGCCAAGGTGAAGGACAAGAATTCCGAAGTGCGGCTGATGGGCTTTGGCCACCGGGTCTATAAGAATTACGATCCCCGCGCCAAGGCGATGCAGAAGCTCTGCCATTTGGTGCTCAAGGAGGTCGGCGCGGAAAACGATCCGCTGCTGCAAGTGGCGATGGAGCTGGAAAAAATCGCCCTGCACGATGAATATTTCATCGAGCGGAAACTCTATCCGAACGTCGATTTTTATTCGGGGATCACGCTGCGGGCGATGGGGTTCCCGATGTCGATGTTCACGGTGCTGTTCGCGGTTGCCCGCACGGTCGGCTGGATCGCGCAATGGACCGAGATGATGGAGGACACCAGCCAGAAGATCGGCCGGCCGCGGCAAGTCTATACCGGCGCGCCGCAGCGCGATTACGTGCCGGTGGCGCGGCGGCGCTAAACGGAATGCGGAACTTCAGGCCCGCTCTTCTTTGCTTCGTGCGCGTCCGAAGACGCGCGGTCCAAGGTCATCACCTCAAGCACCGCGTCGGCGGCGATTTCGCTTGCGGGGCGCCCGCCGCGCCCCATCAGCGCCAGCGCCTCGTCTTGTTTGCGCACCTGGTCTTCGCGCAGATCGTCGTCGTCGAGCAGCGCGGCGGCGGCGCGGACGAGGTTGTCGGATGTAAATTTCGTCTGCAAAAACTCAGGCGCAACCTCGGCGTCGGCGGCGACATTCATCAAGGTGGCGAAGCGGCTCTTGAACAAGAACGCGCGCGCCAGCGCCCAGGTGATCCAGCCCAACTTGTAACCTATCACCAGCGGCGCGCCCTGCAGCGCGACTTCGGTTGTCACCGTGCCGGAGGCGGCCAACACCACGCTGGCGCCGGCGAAAGCGTCTTCCTTCTGGCGTTCATCAACGATTCGCGCGATCGCCGTCGCTTGGGCAATCACAGCCTTGCGGACCGGCGCCGCCGCCACGCAAGCAATGCGCAAGCCGGGATGGGTCCGCTCCAATTCGGCGGCGGCGCGCCATAGCGTGGGGCCAAGGCGGCGCACTTCGCTCGGCCTGCTGCCTGGCAGCACCAGCAACACCTTGTCTTTGTCGCCAAAACGTTGCCGCGCCCGAAACGCCGGGCCATCGCCGGGCCTGAAGCGGCCCACAGCGGGATGGCCGCACACGGTGCAGGAAAGCCCGTAGGGCGCGTAATACGGAACCTCGAATTCGTGGATGCAGATCAGATGATCCACCGCCGCCGCCAACGTTTTGGCGCGCCCAGGCCGCGTCGCCCAAATTTGCGGGCCGATGTATTTCACCAGGCGTATGTTGGGCGCCGCCCGGCGCACCTGCTGAGCTACGCGCAGCGTAAAGCCCCACGAATCAATCAGTACGACGACGTCCGGGTTCGCAGCCAGCACCGCTTTGACGGTGGCGGCCACGGCGCGCTTTACGCGTGCATAAGCCAGCAATCCATCGACGAAGCCGAGTACGGCGAGCCCCGAAATATCGGCTTGGCTCTTGATCCCTTGCTCGGCCATCGCCGCGCCGCCGACGCCGGCAATCTCGAAGCTGGGATCGCGTTCCTTCAACGCGCGCGCGAGGTCAGCGCCGAGCGCATCGCCCGAGGATTCCGCCGCTACTAGAAAAATGCGTCCGCTCACGCTTCGCCCACTTCCTCGCGGGTGAAGCCGTAAACGAAGAGCCTGGCCGCGTCAGCGGCTGCGATCAATGCGGCGCGTCGCACCAACAGTGCGCCGCCCGCCTCCACGGCAATCCCGGCCAAACCCGCGGCTGCGGCGCCCGCGATCGTGGTCACGCCAATTACGGGTAAATCGATGCGGCGCTCCTGGTTTGGCTTTGGCCGTTTGACCAGCACGCCGCGCCGCGCCTCGGGCGCGCCCCGCACCGGCGCCGGCAAGCCGCCTACGCGGGCCAACAACGCGTCGGTGCCTTCTTGCGCCTCGACGCCGAGCACAAGCCGCCCGCACACCACGGCGGCTTGGCCGATATCAAGCGCTCCCATGGCGGCGACCACTTTCGCGGCGAGAGCCATGTCGGCGCGATCGGCCTCGCCGGGCGCATGCGCGCCAAGCATTCCTGCGGCAGCGGCCATCCCAGCCATCACTTCGTCCGCGCCAACAATGGCAAACCCTGCCCTGGCGTGTTGTTCCAGCACTGCGCGCAGCAAGGCGTCATCGCCTTGCTTGGCCGCGGCGGCGAGCGCAGGCGCCATCGCCATGCCTGCTTCATCGAACTTCAGCTTTGAAAAATCTGGACGCGGCGCTTGGCCGACAATAACGATGGCGTCGCACCCCGCTTGTTTGAGCGCTTCCATGCGCGCGCCCATCGCGCCCAATTCATGGCTCGCGCCTGGATGCAGATTGAGCGCGGGGTCCGCGAAGGGCGCAACACGGGCGACGAAATACGCCTTGCCCTCGGCTGCACAATGTTCAGCGAGCGCCAACGGCAATTCGCCGCCGGCAGCGATGATCCCGAGCTTGCGCCACCGCTCCACCGCGCTCAATCCCGTGGCATGCAAAGCGGGCGAATGGCGTCCGCTCGCGCAAATTCGACGATCTCCATCACATCAACATTGCCGGCATAGAGCTGCGCGGCGTCCTCTAGCCGCTCCTGAAACGTGCCTTCCTCGGCGAACAAGAGCCTATAAGCCGCCCGCAAGTCATGAATTTGCTCACGCGAAAAATTTCGCCGCTTCAGGCCCACGACATTGAGCCCACCCAAGTGCGCGTGGTTGCCAATGGCGGACCCAAACGGAATGAGGTCTGTCGTCATCAATGCGGAGGCGCCGACAAAAGCGTGGCGCCCAACCCGCCCGTGTTGGTGCACGCCCGAGAGGCCGCCGAGAAAAACGTAATCACCGATTTGCACGTGTCCGCCGATGGTGGCGGTTTGCGCCATGATGACATGGTCGCCGACAATGCAATCGTGGGCCACGTGGCAACTGCCCATGATCAGGCAATGGTTTCCGATTTTGGTAACGGCGCGGCCACGAATGGTGCCGCGGTGCACGGTGGCGTGTTCGCGGATCGTGTTATTGTCGCCGATTTCCAGGCGCGTGTCTTCGCCCTTGAAAGACAAATCCTGCGGCGGCGCACCCAGCACGGCAAACGGATAGATCGTGCAATCCTTGCCGATACTGGTGTTGGTTTCGATGAAGACGTGCGCAATCAGCCGCGTGCGATCGCCGATTTTGACATTCGGGCCGATAACGCAACCCGGACCGATCTCGACATCGCGCCCGAGTTCAATGCCGGGATCGACAATCGCGGCGGGATGGATGCGCGCGCTCATGATGGCCGGTCTGCCTTCATTGCTGCGAAATCACACTCGGTGGCGAGTTCGCCAGCGACCTCCACCCGGCCGCGAAATTTGAAAATATTGCGGCGGTGAAACAGCACTTCAACCGGCATTTCCATTACGTCCCCTGGCATCACCGGGCGTCTGAACCGGGCGCTCTCCACCGACATAAACAAGATGAGGTGTTTGGAGATGTCGGCCTCAAGTGTTTTGGACATGAGCAGTGCGCCGGTCTGGGCCAACGCCTCAATCTGCAAGACCCCCGGCATTACCGGGGCCCCGGGAAAATGACCCGGAAAAAATGGCTCGTTGATGGTGACGTTCTTGATGCCGCGGATCGAGGTGTTGGCCACGTAAGCAAGTGCGCGGTCAACCAGCAGGAACGGATACCGATGCGGCAGCCGCCGCAAAATCTCGTCGATCTCGATCACATCGCCCTTCACGGCGCCGATATTGTCAGTCATTGCGCGTTCCTGCGGCTTTGCGGCTGAGCCACGCCACTTCCCGTAGCCATTTGCGGATTGGCTTGGCCGGGTAGCCGCTCCAAGTCTCACCCTCCGGCACGTCTTGGAACACCGCCGCGGCGCCGGCAAGCACGGCGCGGTCGCCGATGTTGCGGTGGTCGACAACGCCGACGCGTCCGCCCATGATGACGCCGTCGCCGACATTAGTGGAACCCGATATCCCCGCGAACCCGGCGATCTGTGCGCCCCGCCCGATTACGACGTTGTGGGCGATGTGGCAGAGATTATCGATCTTAGTCTCCTCGCCGATGATGGTGTCGTCAAACACGCCCCGATCGATCGTGGTGTTGGCGCCGATAGTGACGCGGTCTTGAATTACCACCCGGCCCAGGTGCGGCATGTCGATCAAACCGGCCGTGTCCCCAACCACCCCAAAGCCCTGCTCCCCGATTATGGCGCCGGCGAGGATGTTGACATCATCGCCTATCAGGGCGAACGCCAGCGACGCGCCCGCGCCGACCCGGGAGCGCCGGCCAAGGGCAACCCCTGGTCCGATCACTGCATTGGGGCCGATTTCGCAATCCGCGCCGATATGCGCGCCGGGCCCGATAACGACACCAGGGCCCAGCCGAACCCCCTGTTCGAGCCGCGCGCTGGGATCAATTGCTGGGCCCGCCCCAAACAAACGCGGTCGCACGAGCAGCGACACGATCTGCGCAAAGGTAAACCTCGGCCGCTCTGAAAGAATAAGGGATGCTGCGTTCGGGGCTAGGTGAGCCATGGCGGGCGGAATAATGCACGCCGCGGGCGCCGACTTTAGCGCCAGCGCCCCCTTCGCCTTGGCTTCATAGTAACAAAGGTCCGCGGGGCCGGCGAGACCCGCTGGAGCGGCGCTTGAAACCAGCTGGTTGGCGTCGCCGCCGATCTCGCCCGAACGCGCCAGCGCCCGGACTGTTACCGGTCCGAGCGCTTCGTAAAATCGGGGGTCAATCATGCGCCGCCATGCTGGCGCCGCAGCCGCCCGATGTCACCAGCGCGTTATTGTCCAGGTTGCTGCGCCGGCGCAGTTTGACGCGTGACGTTGATGGTGCGCAGCCGCTGATTGAGGCGCTGTACGACATCGTCGGTGATATTGGCGCTGGGCAGCACCAGCCGGGTGACAGCCGCCTCAATGACCACGCTTGCGCCACGCGCTTCCATGGCCTCCTGAACGATCGGTGTGATTTGACGGTTGAAATCCGCCAGCGTCATCTGCCGGGTATAGTCAAAATCACGCGCCGATGTCGTCTCGCGCGTCCGAAACTGCTCGAACCGCTGCTGCAGCGCCTCTACCCGCGCCGTGAGCGAAGAATTGGCACGGAGCTGCTGCGGGGTCATCCCGCTCGTGGCCTGTTGCAGGCTCTGCTGCTCTTGCTGAATCGTCTGGGCCTCAGGCTGCAGCTCGGCTTGCATTTGCTGATTCAGCTGGTTGAGCTTGGTGGTCATGTCACGGCCAACATCGCTGCTCGTGATCATGTTTTCATAATTTAGCACCACGACCGAGGCGCCCTGATTGCGTTGCGCGAAGGCGGAAGGTGCAGCTGTGAGCAACGTGAACATCGCTGCGATCGCGATAAGGGGCGTGAGGAAACGCATGCTTTGCGTCCTTTCTCTAGTGGTTAGAAATTGGTTCGGGTGGAGAAGCGGAAGGTTTCGCGTTTGTCATAATCTTCGTAGGCAAACGGCTGCGCGAAGTCGAACTGAACCGGCCCGAACGGCGAATCCCAAAATACGGAAATGCCTGCCGCCGCGCGTAGAGCAAGCGCGTCATCGACGATCACGCGGTTTGCGCCCGGGACATCGACGACTTCCCTGCTTGCCTGATCGACGATCCCCAAGGTGCCGAAATCCGCAAAGAGCGCCGCGCCGATCCCATACGATTCCGGCAGACCGAGCGGAAAATCGAGTTGGATAGTGCCGATGGCGAAGGCGCTGCCGCCGACGGCGTCGCCGCGGCCAACCAAAGTCCCGTCTGCGTCCGTGACGATCAATTGACGCGGGCCAATGCCTGCGACTTCGAAGCCACGGAACGAAGCGCCGCCTTTGAAGAAACGATCATTGATGCGGACGTCGTCACCACCCCAGCCAAAAATGTACCCGGAACTGGCGCGAAAGCTGGCGCGCAAGCCGGGCAAAATGCCGTAATAAACGCCCGCTTCCAATTCCGTGCGCAAATAATTGACTTCTCCGCCGAGGCCAGAGACGTCCTGGCTCAGCGAAAGATCGAAGCCGCGTGTTGGGTTCTGCGGTTGATTGCGATGATCCATATTGAAGGTGTAGCCAAACACCGAAGTCAGGAAGGATCCCTCCTGGGCGCACAAAAGCGAACGCGAGGTATTTCTAATGTCGCACTGATCAACCGCCACGGTATTGCTGGGCGAGGGATCAATATCAACCAAACCGTCGGCTACCTGTGTGTCGTCAAGGATAAGCGAATAGGTCAGCCCAAGGCTGGTGCGTTCGGAAAGCGGGAACGAGCTGCGCAAACCGAGCCCTGTCGATTGGTTTTCGAACGACGACTGGCTCAAGAAATCGGTGCGTAGCGTATAGAGATCGAATCCCGCCGCCAGGTCGCGGCCCAAGAACCGCGGCTCGGTGAAGCGAATGTCCACCTGCTGGCGTTGCGAACTTGTCGAGGCACGCAAGCGCAGGAATTGTCCCCGGCCGCGCAGATTACGTTCGGTGATCGAGACATCGAACAGGAGATTTTCCGTGGAGGAAAAGCCAGCCGCGAACGCGAGCTCGCCCGTCGATTCCTCTTCCACCGTGACCGTGACGACCGAGCGGTCCGGCAGCGAGCCCGGCGCTTCGTCAACAGTCACATCGCTGAAAAAACCCAGCGAGCGGATGCGCTGGCGCGAGCGATCAAGCAGCACGCGATTAAACGCGTCGCCTTCATTG
>JANNFH010000163.1:0-2230 GCA_031379565.1 Alphaproteobacteria bacterium | reverse complement strand
GCGATCGCCTGGCTCAAGCGCAAGGTGCGCGGGACCGAGGCCGATGCGAAGGCTTTCGCTCCCCGCGCGCCGCTCCGCCAACAGGCGTTGCGCCATCAATTCGCCGGCATCCGCTTCAAGCACCAGCGGCGCCTCGATGGTTACAACACCGCCCTCGGCGCGATCGAGCCGCCGCGCGCTAACCCCGGCCACCAGATAATCACGCGCCGGATCAAGGAAGCGCACCCGCGCTTCGATCGGCGCATCAGCGCTGTCGCTGCGCAGCTTATAGCGTTCGCTTGCACTGTCTGCAGTAAGCACGGCGGTTGATACCGCCAAGGGCGCCCCTTCGGCGCCGTGAAAGAACGTGAGGGCGCCATCGCGCTGCGCCGCGACAAAATCATACGCCGCCATCAAGGGCTCGATCGCGGCGCGCGCTGTAGAAGGTGAATCGACAACATACCCGCTGACAGCGCCAGCAAGGGAAGAGACGACCACGTTGTCGACGCCCGCGCGCGCGCACAGATCGGCCACGACTTCGCCCAGCGCAGAGAGTCCAGCACGCCCGTTGAGCCAATGGCCGCGCCGCCAGGCGGGACCGTCCGACCAAATGTCGGCGCGCGCGGGGTAAGCGGGATGGGGCCGAGCGTCCCAACACCAGAGGAACGCCTCCTCAATCATCGCATCACCATCCCAATGGCGCAAATAAGCATCGAGCGCGCGGCGCTGAATCAGATCGTCGCGGGCGCCGGAGGAAAACGGCGGCAGTGCGCTTTCAGAACTCTTGTCATCGATAAACAGATTGGGTGCGTTGGCGCCCTTATCGACGGCCGGGCAGCCGAGTTCGACGAACCATAGCGGTTTCGACTCCGCCACCCACGCGGTCGCCGCGCCCGCGCGCACGCCGCCCGGCCGGTTGTAGTGCAACCGCGCCCAGAAGTTACGCAGATCCTTTGGGCGAAACACCCATGGCTCGCCATAGCCGCCGTCGGCGATGGCGGTGCGTGTTTGGGCGATGCGATCGGCGTTGGTCGCATAATAATAATCGAAGCCTTCCCCAGCTTCGATCCGGCCTTCGAGATAGTCCAGATCATGAGCCCCGCTCCCGAGCGCGGCGTCGAGATGGGTGAAGCCTTCGCGCCAATCGGCGAGCGGGGGATACCAATCCACGCCTACCGCATCGATGTTGGAATCGGCCCATAGCGGATCGAGGTGGAAGTAGACATCGCCGGTGCCGTCGGCGGGCTGATGGCCAAAATACTCGCTCCAATCGGCAGCGTAGGTAAGCTTGGCCGCGCCGCCGAGCATGCCGCGCACGTCGGCGGCGAGCGTCTTAAGCGCTGTGACAGCTGGAAAATTCGCGGCGGCGTCGCGCGCCGTACTGAGGCCGCGCATTTCCGAACCGATGACGAAGAAATCCACGCCGCCGGCCGCCTGGGCCAGCTTGGCCTGGTGCAGAACGAAGCGGCGGAACGACCATTCCGCTGGACCAGAATAAGAAATCACGCCGCCGCTGGCGCTGAAATCGCCAGGCGCGGCGGCGCCGAAAAACGCAGACACTTGCGTCGCGGCTGCCGCTGTCTTGTCTGGCGTGCCGGCATGGCCGGGCGCGGGATGTAGCGTGATTCGGCCGCGCCAAGGATAAGCCGCCTGCTCGGCCGCGCCGTACGGATCGGGCAGTGCATTGCCGGCGGGCACATCCATCAACATGAACGGATAGAGCCCGACCTTGAAGCCGCGCAATTTCAACTCGGCAATAGCTTGCAGCACGCTTTCATCGCTGGGCGTGCCGCCGAACGCGGGCGCGCCGGCGATTTGGCTGACGACATGGGCGCCCGCGCGCGTGACCCCGCCGGCGCGCCAGATTTGCGGTGCGGTTTCCTTGGCCGCGATTTCGACACCAGGTTTGATGGCGCACGAGCCGCAGCGCAAATCGTCGCCAAACCACCCGACCACCAACAGCACGTTGTCGCAATTGGGAAAATCGGCCTGCAATTGATCCAGCGAAACCAATAGATTCGCGCGATCCTTCTCGGCGTGGACGTTTTCGGGCGCCTCCTGCCCTGGGCCGATGACGCGGCGCACAGGTTCGGTGGCGTAGACGAACTCACCGGAGGCGGGAATCAGGCACAATCCGCGCACCCGGTCCTCAAAGCGCGGAGCCGGCGCGGGCGTGGGGCGTACGATTTCGAACGAGAGTTGCGGGATGGCATTGCCGAATGGCTCGAGCGGCAGATCCTCGAACACGATG
>JANNFH010000148.1:0-17190 GCA_031379565.1 Alphaproteobacteria bacterium | reverse complement strand
TGCGCAAATTCAGCTCTTTGGCAGCTTGTTCAAGCGTCGCATGGGCCTGCAGCGCGTACACCGCCGGGCCTTTGTCGCGGATGACATGGGCGATCAGCATGGGCGGTTCTCCCTGATCCCACCTCTCGATTGGGTGAAGGATGCGCCGCGCCTCTCGATCAGGCAAGGTCGCACACCTGTGGTTTGCCGCACCCCTCAGAAGCGCTAAGCTGGCGGCGCACACCCAACCGCGTCCTGGAAAAGTGTATGCGGTTTTCCGACCAGGAGGCGGTCTAACTCTGGATTTAGAGCCGTTGGCGATTGGCAATCCAATCGCGAGCGGCTCTGGCGGCGGGAGCAGGCATGGCTTCGTACAAGGATCGGCTGACGCGCGATCTCGACGCCTGGATCAGCGCCGGGCTTGTCGGCGCTGACAAGCGCGCCGCCATCCTCTTGGCCGTGCCCGATCCGCGCCGGCTCGACGCGGCCACCGCGCTCGCTTGGGTCGGCGGTGCGCTCCTGGGCATCGCCGCCATCGCCTTCGTCGCCGCCAATTGGGACGGCATTCCCCGTCTTGCGCGCTTTGCCTTGCTGTTGGCTTTCTTCGCCATCACCGCGGGCGGTGGCGCATGGGCGGCGCACAAAGCGCGGCCGATACTTTCTGACATCGCGTTAACGCTGGCGGCGCTGGTCTTCGCTGCATCGATTGGGCTGACCGGTCAGATCTTCGACATCGCCGGCGACGCGCAAACCGCCCTTTACGGCGCCGGGCTCGCAGGCATGGCGCTGGCCCTGGCGGGCCGCTCGGCGGGCGCAGCGATCGCCACGCTCATCTTCGTTGGCCTGGGCGATTTCCAGGATTTTGAGCCGTTCAACGCCACGCGCGTCGCCGCGCCTTGGCTGGTCGTGTTCGCGCCGCTCAATGTGTTTCTGGCGCTGCGCTGGTCGTCAGCGCCGCTGGCGCATGCCTCGGCTGCCGGCATGCTGGTGGCGCTGTTCTGGTTCAGCGTGCGGTTTGAGAACGAAGCCATGCTGTGCCTGCTGTTCGCTGTGGCGTTGGCAGGCGCGGCGACAGCGGCGCGGTGGCTTTCGCAACGGGATAACGCCTCCGCAAGCGTGCTTTACGGGTGGTCAACATGGGGCGCGTTGATGTTTTTCGCCATCGCCGGCTTTGTCGACAGCTGGCAGGGCGGCGTGAACTGGGGCATCGCCCACCGCATCGCCTGGCTTGGCGTCTCCGGCGGCGCCATCGCGCTCGGGCGCTATGACCGGCACATGATGGTGACCGCAATTGGCGTGCTTTCGTTCATGGGCGCGGTCGCCGCTCTGCTCACCGATCTCGGCCTCGACCTTATGACCGCCGCCGCAGTGTTTTTCGTGTGCGCGCTGGCGGCGATGATTGGCGGGCTGATGCTGCGCCGAAAGGCGAAGCCAACATGATCAACGCGCCGTTACGGATACTCATCGTCGCTGCGCTCTGCATAGCCGCGCTCGTCGCCCTGGTGGTGCGTGAAAGCATGGCGCGCGCCGCCGGTACGGAAGTGCTGTTGGCGATGGAGGCGGTCGATCCGCGCGCGCTGTTAAGCGGCCATTACGTCACCATCGCGCTGCGCGAACAATTGGCCGAGGGCGCGCGCTGCCCGCCGACCACGGCAGGTCCTGGACCGGACGGCTGGGTCGCGCTCGCGTCTGACGGCCATCTCCATCACGCCGCTGGCGGCTCGGGCCTACGCGAGGAAGCAGCGGCCCACGGGTCGCTGCTAGTGCGCGGCGGCATTGATTGCCAACAGCTGCTCGCGGAGGACGGCAAGCCCGGCCCGCCGCCGATCGTGGGGCTGGATCTCGGCATCCACGCCTTCTACATCGCCCAAGCGGAGGCCGAGCGCATCGACCACATCCTGCGCGAACAGAATGCCGGCGAGAACACGCGCGTATTTGCGATTGTCTCGATCGGCCAGGACGGGCGGGCGCGGCTGAAGGGTCTCATGGTTGACGGCGCGCGGCTGGAGCTGAACTGGCTCTAGCCACCCTTGACAAGCCGGCTGGAAGCCGGCGGTCCATGGCTAACCTCAAGGCCCCGCCAGACGCCGGCGCTCCAACGCAATGTAGGCCAACGCCCCGCCGACAAATCCGCCCAGATGACCTTCCCAGGCAATCGGGAGCAATCCGAATTCCGTGAGCGCCCCCATCAGCACGACGTTAAGCAACACGATCATGCCGAGTTGGTTGCGTACCGCGGGGATCGCCAGCGATTCCCGCCAGTTTGGGCGCACCGAAAGGAAGTACGCCATGAACACGCCGCAAACCGCATCCGAGGCGCCAATTGCGGCGCCCGTCTCACCCCAATTCAGCCCGACAAACGCGGCCGCTCCAATCGCGGCGGAGAAAAAATAAAGCGCCAAAAATCGCCACACCCCGAGCCGTAACGCGGGAATGCGACCGGTGGCGTACAAGAAGAACGCGTTGAGCCCGGCGTGCCACCAAGCAGCATGTAGGAACGCATGCCCGAACACCGGCCCGATCGGTTCCCACCAAGAATTGAAATGGTCCCGACTTGCCGGATCAAAACGCGACGGGATCAACGCGAACGCATAATCGATCCTGTCCTGGACGCTCTCAGGCGCCATCCAGAACGCCGCGTAGGTTAATACGATGGCCGCAGTCAGCGCGACAACCACAATCGGCGTGCGTGGCCGCGCCGCAAGGTCCTGGTTCAAGCTCTTTCTCCCGCGGCGCCCGAACCAAATCGGCACGACCGCCGATATGGGCCCTGTTTTTGTTAACACCAAACCCAAGCCGCAGACAAAAATGTCGCGCCGCGTTCGCTTCGCGGCTGGCACGGCCATTGCTTCTTCGCCCTCCAGACGAATTTCGTCACAGAGTTTAGGGGGCTGCCCGCGTGCGTCTCATTCTTTTGACAAGCCTTGGCCTGGCCGCGCTGGCCGCGCCGGCGCTGGCCGATCCGGTCGGCGACAGCGGCGATTTTTCCCGCCCCTTCGCCATGAACGGCGAGAGCTTCGGCGCGCCGATTTCCATGTCCACCCGCGACGAAAACTGCAACCGCGTCATCATCAATGGCCGGATGGAAATTGAAGGCACGCTTTCGGGCGGCCTGATGGATGGCTTCGGCTCCGGCATCGGCGCGGCGCAAGCCATCGGCAACCAACTCAACGTGGTCACCCAAGGCAATTACAACACGGTGATCGTGGATTCCACGCAGATTAACAACGGCGACATCAGCGCCGATGTCCAAGGAGACGATTAATGCGCGCGCTGAAGAAACTCGCCCTGCTCGCCGCGACCGCTTCGGTCACCGCTTGCGTCACGCCCTATGCCGGCAATGACGGCATGTACGCCATGCCAATCGGCGACGCGCCGGTCACCGCCAATCCGACCGCGTACACGCCCGCGCTGAATTGTCTCGCCGACTACGCCCACAGCAATAATCTGAGCGCCCCGCGCATCGCCGTCGGGCGCATCCTCGATTACACCGGCTCAGTCTCAGAAGAAGGCGGTCGCCGCATCACCCAAGGCGCCTCCTTGATGGCGATCTCGGCGTTCGCGAAATCGGGCGCGCGCCTGGTTGAACGCTTCGACACTTCCGTCACCGAACTTGAGCTGCGTTACGCCAATAACCGCTTGATTGGCCAAGAAGGCGCCGAAAGCGACAACGTGCGGCGCATCTTTGCCGGCCAAATGCCGGGCTCCGACTATTATTTTGTCGGCGGCATTACCGAGCTCAACACCAACATCCGCTCCATGGGCGTGGACGCGCAAGTTGGCGACACCGCGACGCGCGGCGACCGCGGCAACATTGGCGGGCGCCTTTACGTGATGAATATCGGCCTCGATTTCCGCCTCATCGACACCCGCACGCTCGAAGTGGTGGACGTGATTTCCTATCAAAAGCAGATTGTCGGTCGCGAAGTCCGCGCCGGCGTGTTTGGCTTCTTCGACGACACGCTGGTTGATATCGGCGCTGGCGAACGGGCGCTCGAACCAGTTCAACTCGCGGTCCGCGCCGGTGTGGAACGTGCTGTTGTGGAAGTGATGAGCAATTTCTATCACGCCAACAGCAGCGACGTTTGCCAGGATGCACTCGTCGCTGAAGGCGATCCGATGGGCCCGGGCGTGCATAGCGTCTCGGCCCAAGCCACCGGCTCGTTCACCGCGCAGCAAACTGGCCCGGCGCTCGCTGTCGCCGCGGCTCAGCGTGAAAGCGCCGATTCCTGGCACGCCCGCCGCGATTACAACATTACCGGCATTCGCGGCCGCGCAGACAATGTCGAGCCCGTACAGCAAGCGCATAACACCGCCGGCCGCTCGTAAGCCTCATACCGGAGTACGCCGATGCGAACCGCCCTTCTTCTCGCCAGCGCGGCCCTGCTCGCGGCGCCGCTTGCACACGCGCAAACTGTCAGCAACGATCAGTTCGATCTGCACGGCACAAGCTCGCAGATGAGCGTCGCGACCGATTCCGCGCTCGATGTCGGTGCCACCTCGATCGCCGGCGCCAACGCCTATGCAGTGACGGGCGAGGACGTCGTGCTCGACAATCTCCAGCACGCCGATGGCGACGTGACCGCGACCACCACCGCCTCGATCGGCAGCGCCGGCGGCGTTGTCGTCGTCACCAGCGCGGCCGTCGCCAACGGCGTCACTTCCACCACGGAAAATGGCGCCATAGAAGTTCGCTCGGCCCAGCTCTCGCACGCCAATCAAACCGCGACGGTTCTGAACGACACCGGCTATGTCGGCGACGCGGCGTCCTCCTCCAGCGCCAGCGGCAATGTCGCGGCGCTCTCGGCGGCGAACGGCGATATCAGCGCAATTCTCACCCAGGAAAGCACCGGTTCGCTGTTTACGAAAACAGAAGCCGACCATTGGGGCTCGGACGGCCAAGTAGTCGCCGATTCCATCTCCAGCGCCAACAACATCACCGCCTCCGGCTCGACCACCACGCTACTCACCGACACGGTGCAGATTTCAAGCGGCAATCACGTCACCGCGGAAGTCGAGCTCTACGCCGGCAGCGCCGCTGACGCCGTCGGCAATGCCACCGCCAACGCCAACGCGCTAACCATCGAGAACCAGTTCGGTTATGTGAATACGCACGCGGTTCAGGAAAACAGCGCCAACGTCGATGCCGGCGCCTATGTCACTTTGGGCGGCGATTTCACCGGCTTTGCCTCGGCTGGCGCTTACGGTGTCGGCAACTCAGCCATCGTCGCTAACACCACCTCCGATACCGTGCTCGACATCAGCCAGAACAATGCTGGCGATATCTATGCCAATGCCGGTCTTGTGGCCGAAGGCGCCGGCGACCAAGCGCTGGCGTCATCGGCGGCCTACGGCAACGTCGTCACCGGCTCGCTCTGCGGCCAGCAATGCGGCGACGGCCAAGCCACGTTCGACGCGGCCAACCACCAGATTAATTCAGGCGCCGTCCGCGCCGTCGCTACCATCAACGCGCGCAACGCCAACATGGTCGCCGGCACAGCCACCGCCATCGGCAACGCGGCGACGTATCAGGCTACGAGCCCTGGCGGCTAAGCAGACCGCGATAGCACACGATCAGGCCGGTCCAGGGATGCGAAATCTCGACGTGGAAACGAAACGCGTCGCCCTCGGCCGCTTCGTACGCCTCCGATCGCGGCGCAAGGCAAAGCGGCAGCGCAATCCCGAAAGTCGTCCAGCGACGCAGCACCAATTGCAATCTTGAGCCGCTGACAACCATGGCCATTGCAAAGGTCAAAACGCCAAAGCGTTCGCAGAGCAGCGCCTCGGACTTTCCAGACCCCGCGAATTGCTCGCTCGAGAACGAGCGTCCGCCGAACCTGCGCGTCCAGACCTCGCGTCCGTCTTTGACTGCAAACGTCACCTCGGCAGGGATGTCTTCGCCCGCCTCCGGAAAACCCATCATCCAGGCCGCGAGCCTCGCCAACGGATGGCGACCACGCGTGACGTCGGCGACGCCCTGCGCTTCTAACTGATCATCAAGCTCGTGCATCTGCTGAACGGCGCGAGGTAATTGGGACCAGGCGTCGCCAAGCAGCTGCCTGTACAGCGGCCCCCGCATTGGCGAAGAGCGCACACCCGAAACGATGGCTCTGCCCGCAAACAAACGCTCATAATCGCACAACTCGACTTCCGCGATGGCAGCGCGCGCGCCGCTCGCAGGCTTTCGCCCCGCGAGCCAGTTTTCGATGATCGCAGCTACCGCCATGCTCGGAACGAAGGCCCCGTCATCGCCCTCAGCGATCATGTGCCACGAGTGCTTCGCCGGGCGTCCGTCCGCGTCGGTCCCTTCGATCCAGACAGCCATGCCACCACGATGCTCGCCCCAGCGCACATGATTGATCGCCCAGTGCATCAACGGGGCGAGCGGCGAGAGCGACCTAACCAAGCCAACCTGCACGAGCCAAGCGCCCGCGATCAACGCGCGATGCAAAATCTCCGGGGCTGGGCCGGCGCCCACCCACACCCGCCGCACGTCCGGCCACGCATCGGACAGCGCCCGCAAGTCCGGCACGTCAACCAGTGAAAACATCGTACTCCTCAGCGGCGCGGCGCCAGGCGGCGCGACCGTATAACGCCGATGCTGCGTGAATGGCCTGCCGATAACCTTCGCGGTGCGTCCAAGAAAGGCGACGGGCTGGCCCGCATAACTCGCGATGGCGCGGATCACGTTCTCCCCGACGCCCGCGAAAGGAGATGGCGCAATCACCGCCCTGATTGTTCTGATCTGTGGTAGGTCCGCGTGCAGGCGCCGCACGATCGCCGCGGTAAGGACGGGGAAACTCGACACGCCAGAGAGCACAAACACCCCTGCCTCGCGCGCCGTCTCGTCAAATTCCGCAATCCCCGCGACAAACCTCGACCCATCCGCGAGGTCGAGATAGTTTATCCTGGAAGCGATGCAGGCTTGAACAAGTTTGTAGGTTTCTAAGGCATAGGCCTGAAACGGCCCGCTCGCGTCGACGACAACATCGGGCTTGAGCGTCGCCAATTGCGCACTGAGAGGTTCGTTCCGGTCGAACCTCGCCGCAACAAGCAAAGCCCCGACATGTCTGTCGTGCGCAGAACTTTTTCGCTTTGTCGATGGACCGGCCCGCAACGATAATGGTCACACCGGGCGCGCTCGCGAGCAGATCGACAATGCGACCGCCGAAGACGCCGTAGCCGCCAACGATCAGCGCTCTCATTGGATAAACCGCCCCGCCTCGACCGTACTGGGCGCGAAGCAAGTCTCGCGCGCGCCAAACCAGCGCAGACGATTTCGCGCGATGATGTTGTATAGCGCGTCTCGCCAATCTTTCGGCGCCAATCGTGCTACAGCCAGCAGCGACCATGGCGGGCCAAGCAGCTCGAAGAGCTTCAACGAGCCATCCGATTTCTCAAGCGCGCGCCCTTCGAACAGCAAGATGTTCGTACTGTAGTCGCCGTTCTTGAGGCCGAAGTGACGGAAGAGCGCCTCGCCGAGAGTTGATTGCGCGGTGGCAAGGCGAACGGCGCCGCGCCGGTCGTACTCGAGGACGAAGCGCGCCATGCCGGAGCAAAGCGCACAATAGCCGTCGAAGATCAAAATCGGTCGCGCATCGTCGAAGTCCGGGACCGCATGATCGTGGCGGTAGGAATAAGCATCCAGTTGGGCCATGCTACAGCGCCAATGCTATCGCCGGCGGCACGCACGGCCATCGGACATAGAGCCGCGGCGCGCCGTCAAATCGGCGGATCGAGCGTCTGATTCATTTCCACCGCCGGGATTATGTCCTCGCAACATTTCCCGCCCACGGGCTTGGCCGGTACGCCGGCGACGGTGCAGCGCGCCGGGACATCTTCCAGCACTACCGAGCCGGCGGCGATGCGGGCGTCTTCGCCAATTTCGATGTTGCCGAGAATTTTCGCGCCAGCGCCGATCAGCACGCCGCGGCGGACTTTCGGGTGTCGATCGCCACCGGCTTTGCCGGTGCCGCCGAGCGTCACTGAATGCAACATCGAGACGTCGTCTTCCACCACCGCGGTTTCGCCGATCACGATGCCGTGGGCGTGGTCGATGAATACGCCAGCGCCGATTCTGGCGTTGGGGTGAATATCGACGGCGAACAATTCCGAGACGCGGCTCTGCAAATGGTAGGCGAGAATGTCGCGCTCCTGCTCCCACAGCCAATGGGCGATGCGGTACGATTGCAGCCCGCCAAAGCCCTTGAAATAGAGGAAAGGCTGCAGATAAGTGCGGCAGGCTGGATCGCGCTCGCGCACCACGCGCATGTCGCGTGCGGCTTGCATGGCGAGATTGGGATCGCTGGAATAGGCTTCGCGGATAACCTCGCGCAATTGCAACGACGAGAGATCGCCATGGCCCAGCTTCTGGGCGAGATGATAGGAGAGCGCATCCTCGATTTTGTCGTGATGCAGGATCGAGGCGTGGAGATAGGACGCCAGCAATGGCTCCTCGGCAGCGGCCTGCATCGCCTCGACGCGCAATTGCGCCCACACCCCGCCTGAGGCCTCGAACACACGCGGCTGGGACTCAGCCATCATCTCACTCCCTGCTCGCCCAACATCGCCCGGGCCAGGCCTTCTGGCAATTGCCCGTTCACCGCCATGTGGTGAGCGCGCAGCACACCTGCAACACTCATGGAATCGCGAATACGGCCCTCAACCACGCGCTGCAATACATCTGTAAAAGGCGCGGTGCGGCGGCGTAAGATTTCGGTGTCTTCCGGGCTGGCTTCGCCCGAGGCGAGATCGGTGGCGATGAATATTGTGGCGCGCTCGTCGGTGAGCGAGTTGGACAGATCCAGATCCAAAATGGGCTGCAAACGCCCAGCGCTGAGTCCGGTCTCTTCCAGCAATTCGCGCCGCGCGCAGGCTAAGGCGTCCTCTCCCGGCTCGGCGCCGCCCTCGGGCATTTCCCAGGAATAACGCCCGAGCGGAAACCGCCATTGCCCGACCAGATGCACCCGCCCGTCCGGTTCGATGGGCAGCACGCCGACGGCAAGCCGACGCACGCGGATGACGCTGTAGGTTCCCGCACGTCCGCCTGGATGGGTGACATGATGGGTGTCGATGGCGAACCAATCGTTCTCGAACGGCCGCTCTATGCTCCTGACGAGCCACGGATCGCCGTCTTCATCCCAATCGCTCATGTTCCCCCAATACTGCATCCGCGCATCGGGTGAAACGCCTCCCATCCCAACCTCCCCTTGCGGGGAAGGAAGGCGCGCGCCATGGAGTTTCGATGCCACTTCCCTTTTCCGCCTTGCCCGAACCCCTCCGCGAGAACGATACAGCGAACGCCGCGCTCGAAAGCGCCGCGACGCTTGCATTGATGGCGCGCCGACGCTCGACAAAAATTGTCCACTTCACCGGGCAAGGCCCCTCCAGCGCCGAGATCGACGCGTTGCTGACCCTCGCGGCGCACGTGCCCGATCACGGCAAGCTCGGCCCGTGGCGTTTTGTCGTGATCGAAGCTGAGGCGCGCGCGCGCGCCGGCGAAGCGTTGGCGCAAGCGATCGCAAACGATGACGGCGTCGACGAATCCCGCCTTGCCGCCGCGCGCGAGACATTTCTGCGGGCGCCGGTGTGCGTGATGGTGGTTTCAACCGCCGCTCCGCACCCGAAAATTCCAGAATGGGAGCAGCAGCTTTCCGCCGGCGCTGCGTGCTTCGCGCTGCTGCTGGGCGCGCACGCCATGGGCTATGGCGGCTGCTGGCTCACAGGCTGGCCCGCTTATGATGCGCGTGTGCGCGTGGCGCTTGGGGTTGTGGAGGGCGAGCGGATCGCGGGATTCATCCATTTGGGCGTCGCGCGCGAACAGCCGACCGAGCGCGTGCGTGCGGATGTGGGCGAGCGCATTTCCCGATTCTAGCCCCGCCCTCGATATCCCGCCACGCCCTGGTCAGGCAGCCATAGGCCCTCAGGCGGCGCTCCGGTTTGCCAGAACACGTCAATCGGCATGCCCCCGCGCGCGTTCCAATAGCCGCCGATGCGCAGCCAAGTTGGAGAAATGGCATCGACCACGCGCTTGGCGACATCGACCGTGCACGCCTCGTGGAAGGCGCCGTGATTGCGATAGCTCTGCAACAGGAGTTTCAGGCTCTTCGATTCCACGATCCATTGCCCCGGCACGTAATCCATCATCAGCAGGCCGAAATCAGGTTGGCGCGTCACCGGGCAGATTGAAGTGAACTCAGGCGCGGTGAAGCGCACGAGATAGAGCGCGCCAACTTGCGGATTGGGCACGCGCTCAAGTCTGGCGGCCGCGGGGCTGGCCGGAACCGGCGTGGGCGCGCCGAGCTGGGTTAAGTCTTTGGGGTCGATGCTCATGGCCTGTGCTAGCCGGGACGAGGGAAATGCGCCAGATAACGCGCGAGCTTTAACGAGCCCCGGGAGGCGAGATGCGCGATTTCGAGGATAAAGTGGTGCTGGTCACCGGCGCCTCGACCGGCCTCGGGGCGGCGCTCGCCATTGGCGCGGCGACGCGCGGCGCGAAAGCAGTGATCATCAATTATCTCAGCAGCGCGGCAGAGGCGGAGGCCACCGCTGCGGCGGTGCGCGCCGCTGGCGCGCTGGCCGTCCTGGCGCAGGGCGATGTCAGCGACGACGAAGCCTGCCGCGCCATTGCTGAGAAGGCGGCGCCTTTTGGGCGGATCGACGCGCTGGCCAACAATGCCGGCGTCACCAAGCACGCCCCGAAACATGCTGATCTGCACGCACTCGATCGCGGCGATTTCGAACGCATCTTCGCCACCAACGTGATCGGCCCGTTCCAAATGCTGCGCGCCGCACAGGCCCTGCTGGAGGCGTCCAGCCGCGCAAGCGTGCTAATGGTTTCCTCGATCGCAGGGGTGACCGGGATCGGTTCGTCAGTCGCCTACGCGGCGTCCAAGGGCGCGCTAAACACGATGACGCTCTCGCTGGCGCGGGCGCTAGCGCCCAAAATCCGCGTCAACGCCATCTGCCCCGGCTTCATCGAGACCCCGTGGCATCGCAAGGGCCTCTCCGAAGAGGCGGTGGACCGCCTGCGCGAAGGCACGAAAAAGATGACCCCGCTGCAAGCCGCGTCAAGCCCAGAAGACATTGCAGACGCTGGGCTTTTTCTGATGTCGGACGCCGCTCGCCACATCACCGGCGAGACGTTGCTGGTGGATGCGGGATTGCACCTCGGCGCCGCGCCGCGCACGCCGCGTGAGCCGGCGTGACACCAACGCAACGCTAGTTAAAATTCAGCGACCTTGATTCGTTCATTTTCGAGGTTCTTTAATGAGACGTTTACTGTCTCAAGACAGCTTCGCGGACAACGCGCGGCAAAATCGCGGGGTAACGAGGATGCAAGTCATGAAGAAAATCATTGGCGCGGCGATGCTCGCCAGCGCAGCCCTGACCGGCGCGGCCAGCGCGGGTGAAATTTCTGGAAATGTCGCTTTGGTGTCGGATTACGTGTTCCGCGGCGTTTCACTCTCCGACAACAGCTACGCCATCCAAGGCGGGTTCGACTGGAGCCACGATATTTTCTACGCTGGCGTATGGGGATCAAGCCTCAGCAGCGGCGGCGAACTCGACGTTTTCGCTGGGGTCACCCCTACGACAGGCCCGGTAGAATGGGATTTGGGCGTGATCGGCTATTTCTATCCGGGCGCCGACGACCCCGTTGCTGAGTTCGATTATTTCGAACTGATGGTGGCGGGCGCCGTGGCGGCTACGGAGCAGCTCAGCATTGGCGGCGCAGCCTATTGGGCGCCTGACAATTTCGGCGAAACCGGCGACGCGCGCTATTTCGAGATCAACGCCGAATTCACCGCGTCCGACACCGTCGCCATCTCCGGCGCCTTCGGCAATCAGACGATTGAGGATCCAGATGGTCCGTTCGGCGCCGCCTCCGAAGGCGATTACAACACCTGGAACCTCGGCGGCACGCTCGCCATGCACGGGTTTGGCTTTGACCTGCGCTATCACGACACCGACATCGACGCGGGCACCGACATCGAAAGCTACACCTTCGGCCCCGAGAGCTACGATTCCAATGTGGTGCTGACGATTTCGCGCGAACTCTAAGCGCACACGCACTTCAGATTTAACGGCCGTCGCGGCGACGCGGCGGCCGTTTTCATGTCGGCCATTTCGGCGCCCGCGACACCATGCCCGGCGTTGTCTTTCCAAGCACCGCGCTCAGAAAACGCGCCGCCTCGATGGCGGCGTCCAGATCGACACCAGTATCAAAACCCATGCGCGAGAACATGTAAGCGAGGTCCTCGGTGGGCACATTGCCGGCCGCGCCGGGCGCAAACGGGCACCCGCCAATACCGCCCAGCGACCCGTCAAGCACGCGCACCCCCTCCTCCACCGCGGCCAATGCGTTGGCGAGCGCGGTGTTGCGCGTGGTGGGAGAGTGGGCGCGCAGCTGGACACGCGCCGGGATCGCCGCTTTCACGGCGCGAAAGCGTTCTCGCACATCGCTGGGCGCGGCGACGCCGATTGTGTCGGCTAGGGCCAGCTCAAAAATGTCCTCGCGCACGCACCTCTCAGCGGTCTCCACCACGCGTCTGACGAGGACTTCGCCATCGAAGGGGCAGCCGAATGCCGTGGAGATGGTCGCGGACAAGCGCGCGCCGCCACGGCTCGCCAACGCCGCCACCTGCGGCCAGACGGCGAACGTCTCATCGACCGTGCCGCCATTGTTGCGAACGGAAAAGCCATCGGAGGCGCAGAAGACGTAATTGATCTCCCGCGCGCCCGCCGCCAGCGCCCGCTCCACGCCGCGCAGATTAAGCGCCAGCGCGATGAAGACAGCGCTGGTGCGGACTGGCTCAAGGCCAGCAAAAACCGCGTCGCCATCGGCCATTTGCGGCACTTTCTTGGGATTAACGAAGCTGCCCGCTTCCAGCCGCCGGAAGCCGGCGCCAAGGATGCGATCAATCAGCGCGAGCTTGTTCTCGGTCGAAACAATCTCGGGTTCGTTCTGCAACCCGTCGCGCGGGCTGCCCTCGACCAGTTCAAGTCGTTCAGCCATTGTCCATTCCAGCCATGGTGCGAGCGGCGGGAGTTGAACCCGCACCGCCTTGTGGGCGAACGGATTTTAAGTCCGCTGCGTCTACCAGTTTCGCCACGCTCGCATTTCGCCGCGATATGCGCCGGCTCAGGCGGATTCGTCCACCACTTCCGGCTCGGCGCCACGGCCGCGGATGAGCGCTTTCAGGTCTTCGCCGGCTTTCGCCAAGGCGGCCGCGTCGGCGGAACGGGCGACGAGGTGGACGCCATAGCCCTCGGGGCCGAACCAAGGGTAGGAACCGAATGTCACTCCCGGGGCCGCCTGTTCGAGGGCTTCGAGGCTCGCGGCAATGTCACCTTCGCGCACATTCTTGCCGCGCACGGTGCAGCTTCGAACCACGGCGCCGCCATGAATGCGCTTGGCGACATCTTCCAGCATGCCGCGCATGATCGAGGGCACGCCGGCCAACACGAACACGTTACCCAATTGAAAACCAGGCGCGCGCGAAACCGGATTGGCGATCAAGCTCGCCCCCTCGGGAATGCGCGCCATGCGCAGGCGCGCTTCGTTGAGCGGGCCGGCCTTGTAGTGCGCTTCCAGGATGGCGCGGGCGTCGTCGCGCACATCAATGGCGACGCCGAACGCTGCGGCGACGGCGTCGGCGGTCTTGTCGTCGTGGGTCGGCCCGATGCCGCCCGTGGTGAAGAGGTAATCATGCGCCGCGCGCAATTGGTTGATGGCGGCGATCATTTTTTCGGGGATGTCGGGCACGACGCGCGCCTCCGCCACCTGCACGCCCAGGGGCGCGAGGAATTTGGCGATGGTTTGGAGGTTCACGTCCTGGGTGCGCCCGGACAGCAATTCATCGCCTATCAGCAGAACGGCGGCGGTGACGCGTTTTTCGGGCACCGCCCTTGTTTGGCGTGCCCGCACCGCGCCGGCAAGCCAGGGCCGACTAGGCCGGGACGCTCCGTCCCTGCCCCTGGGTGGCTGAAACCCCCGCCGAAGCATGCTAGGAAGGGGACGAACCGGAGAGCCGAATGAGTTTTGTCGAAACCGCCGAGGCGCGAGAGGGCGCCCATGAACGCAACACCGGCCAGATCAAGCTCTACCCCGCCGAGGCCTTCACCGGCATGGCCGCGGCCGGGCGGCTGGCGGCGTCGTGCCTGGATATGCTGGCGCCCGAGGCCCGCGACGGCGTCTCGACGGCTCGGCTTGACGATTTGGCCCGCCAATTCGTGCTCGATCACGGCGCCCTGCCGGCGTGTGTGTTTTACCGCGGCTACCGTCACACCATCTGCGCTTCGCTCAACCACGTCGTCTGCCATGGCATCCCCAGCGACCGCGCCTTGCGCGACGGCGACATTGTCAACATCGATGTCACTGTCGTCGTGGATGGCTGGCACGGCGACACCAGCCGCATGTTTGCAATCGGCGAAGTTCCGCGCAAAGCGCGGCGGCTGATGGACGTGACCTATGCGGCGATGATGCGCGGCATAGAGACGGTCAAGCCAGGCGCGACGCTTGGCGATATCGGCCACGCCATTCAATCCTACGCCGAGGCCGAGCGCTGCTCGGTGGTGCGCGAATTTTGCGGCCACGGGCTCGGGCGAGTATTTCACGACGCGCCCAACATTTTGCATTTCGGCCGCGCCGGCGAAGGGCAGGTGCTGCGGCCGGGCATGATGTTCACCGTCGAGCCGATGCTCAATTTAGGCGGGTCGGGCGTGAAGATTCTCGGCGACGGCTGGACCGCCGTTACCAAGGACAAGAGCCTTTCGGCACAATACGAGCATTCGGTCGGCGTCACCGAGACCGGCGTCGAGATTTTCACCCGCTCGCCCGCGGGGCTCGACACGCCGCACGCCCTCAACCAGCCGGGCGCTTAAACACCGATGGCTGGCCGCTCCGACGATGCGCGCGAGCGAAACAAGACATCCAAGGCGCTGGCCTCGGCGGTGAAAGATGCGTCACACTTCTCGTTTGAAATTGACAGCGCCACGCCCATCGAAGTGCGGCCCGCGCGCAAGCAGGCGTCGGCCGATCCGATCAAACCGCATTACCATGACCATCGGGCGCGCTTGCGGAAACGGTTTGAAGAGGCAGGCGCCGGCGCCTTGGCCGATTACGAATTACTGGAACTGATGTTGTTCCGCACCATTCCCCGGCGCGATACCAAACCGTTGGCCAAGGCGCTGCTGGCGAAGTTTGGCGACCTGCCCGCCGTGCTCGCCGCGCCCGCGCCGCGCATCGCTGAGGTCGAGGGCGCAGGCCCCGCGGTGGCGCAGGATTTGAAACTGGTGCAGGCCCTGTTGGAGCGCGCGGCGAAAACAGAAGCAAGCCAGCGCACCGTGATTTCCTCATGGTCGGCGCTGGTGAATTATTGCCGCATGTCGATGGCGCACGCCCCGCGTGAACAATTCCGGGTGCTGTTTCTCGATGTCAAAAACCAATTGATCGCCGACGAGGTGCTCAGCGAAGGCACGATCGACCACGCCCCGGTTTACCCCCGCGAAGTGGCGCGCCGCGCGCTTGAGCTTTCAGCGGCCTCCGTAATCTTGGTGCACAATCATCCCAGCGGCGATCCCAAACCTTCGCCGAGCGATGTCGCTATTACCAAGGAGATTGTGGCCGCGGCGGGCGCGGTGGGCGTGCGCGTGCACGACCATCTCGTGATCGGCCGCAACGGCGCGGCGAGCTTCAAGACCCTGGGCCTGTTGTGAACGTCAGGCCGCTGGAACAGCGCGACCTCTCGGCTTGGACGGCGCTGCGGATAGCGCTGTGGCCGGAGGAGGACGCCGCCGAACTCGCCATCGAGGCCGCCGGGCATCTCGCCGGCCGCGCCGTGGCGCGGCTGATTCTCGTGTGTGAGGAAACCAGCGGCCGCATCGTCGGCATGATCGAAACCGACTTGCGCTCGACCGCCGAGGGCTGCCTCACCTCGCCGGTCCCCTATGTCGAGGGCTGGTACGTGCTGCCCGACGTGCGCACGCTCGGCGTCGGGCGCCAATTGGTGGAGGCGGTGGAGCGCTGGGCGCGCGCGCAAGGCTATGCCGAACTCGCCTCCGATGCGCTGATCGACAATGAAGCGAGCCGAGCCGCGCACGGCGCGCTCGGCTTTGAGGAAGCCTCGCGCATCGTTTGCTTCCGCAAGGATCTGCGCCGGGTTTGTCCCGGGCGGCGCCGCACTTGCTGAGCGCAGCTGGCAGTTGTAACCGTTATTCGGGGAGGCTGAAATGACGGCAATCCGATTACTTTGCTTCGCTTCGGCGATGTCGATGTTGCTTTCATGCGCCGCCCCACAAACCGTCCGACCGGAGCTTGCGAGCGGCACGCTCGCAGATGAGCAACACAGACAATCATTGTATGTGTTGGAGCGTCGCGCCGCTGACTATCAGCGCGTTTACGCGATCGCCGAGCGGCTCTCCCGCGCCAATGTTGAATTGTGCGCGCGCACCCGGCCTACCTTGGGTGTTCGCTTTGAAAACCTGAACGATTATGGACGCGACTTTAAGACCGCGGCGAGGGAGATGTGGGGCCTTAGCGATGCCGTAAGCGTCGCTTGGGTTGGAGACAATTCTCCAGCTGCCCGCACCGGTCTGCGTGTCCGCGACGAAGTGATCGCAATAAACGGTCGGGCCATCCCCCAGAACCGCCGCGCTAGCCGACAGGCCTTCACCACGCTTCGAGATGAAAGTGACGAGGGCGATGTCACGCTGACTGTTCGGCGCAGCGGGCAAGAACTGGACCTTGTCGCAACGCCAAGTTTGGATTGCGCGTATCAATTCGTGATGGTCGATGACGATGCTATCAACGCGGCTGCTGACGGTTCGACCATCATGCTCAATCGCGGCATGTTGCGCTTCGTCGAAAGCGACGAGGAATTGGCGTTGATCCTCGGTCATGAGCTCGCCCACAATGCGATGGGCCATATCGATTCAATGCAGAAAAACGCGATGATGGGTACGATCGGCGGCGCGCTCCTTGACATCGCCGCCGCCGCCGCCGGTGTAAATACGGGAGGCGCGTTTACGGATGCCGGCGGCGATATTGGCCGGATCATGTTCGCACAGGAATTCGAGTCCGAGGCAGATTATGTCGGTATGTATTTCATGGCCCGCGCTGGTTATGACATTGAGGGCGTCGAGGGATTTTGGCGGCGCATGTCGGCAGAAAGTCCTCGCGGCATCCGGTTGGCCTATACCCATCCCAACAAT
>JANNFH010000142.1:0-3340 GCA_031379565.1 Alphaproteobacteria bacterium | reverse complement strand
CCCGGCGCGCCCCGTTCTTCTCGGGGCGCCCTCGCGCGCGGGGGGGCCGCCCCCGGCCCCGGGGCCGCCCCCCCCCCCGCCGCTTGCGCCCCAGTTGTGTGGTGGGCGGCGGCCCCCCCCCCGGTCCGGGTGGTTACATCGCAGCGATGAAGTCCCTCACGGTCCTCGGCATTGAGACCAGCTGCGACGAAACCGCGGCGGCGGTGCTGCGCTTGGAGAATGGCGTGCCGCGCGTCCTTTCGGACATCGTACTCGGTCAGGCCGCACAGCACGCGCCGTACAAGGGCGTGGTGCCGGAAATCGCGGCGCGGGCGCACGTGGAGGGGCTCGACGCAACAATTGCGGCGGCGATGCGCGATTCCGGCGTGGGTTTCGCCGATCTGGACGGCGTCGCCGCGACAGCCGGTCCCGGCCTGATCGGGGGGGTCATGGTGGGCTTGATTGCCGCCAAGGCGATCGCCTTGGCGCACGACAAGCCGCTTATCGCCGTCAATCATTTGGAAGGCCACGCGCTGTCGCCGCGGCTTACTCCGCCAGGCGCGACATTTCCTTATCTGCTGTTGCTGGTTTCCGGCGGGCACTGCCAATTCATCGCGGTGCTCGAATTGGGAATCTATCGCCGCTTGGGCTCGACCATTGACGATGCCTTGGGCGAAGCCTTTGACAAGTTGGCCAAGCTCCTGGATTTGGGTTTTCCGGGCGGTCCGCTGGTCGAAAAAACGGCGAAAAACGGCGATTCCAAGCGGTTTTCGCTGCCTCGGCCGATGTTGGGCCGCGCGGATTGCGATTTTTCCTTTGCCGGTCTGAAGACGGCGTGTGTTCGCGAAGTCGAACGCCTGGGCGCTCTCGGCGATCAAGACAAGGCCGATCTGTGCGCCAGCTTTCAAGCCGCAGTGCTCGACGTGGTATCCGATCGCACGCGCAACGCGATGAGCGCGTTCGATCCGATTTGGGGGGCGAAGGGCAGGCTGGTCGCTGCCGGAGGCGTCGCCGCCAATTCGGCGATCCGGGGGCGGCTGCGGGAATTGGCGGCTGAGCGCGGTTACGATTTCATCGCCCCGCCGCTGAAATGGTGCACTGATAATGCCGCGATGATCGCGCTGGCGGGCGCAGAACGGTTGCGGGCGGGATTCAGCGATGGCCTCGATTTCGCGGCCCGGCCGCGCTGGCCGCTCGACGAAGTCTCCGCCCGCTTGCGCCCGAGCCACAGGCCCGGGCGCAAGGGGGCTAAAGCTTAGGCCACCACGCCTATCGCGGCCATGATCAGCGGCGCCATCGCCGAAGCGACAAGCGCAATGGCGACGATCACGGCCATGCCGCGAGCCGCCGTCGGCAGGTCTTGATGAGCCATTTGAAATTCTCCCCACAGTTTCCGATGCTGCAAGTGCGAACACCGGTGAGCAGGAGATGGGCCTGTTTCGCGCTGACGAGTAGTCAGGTTTTGTAAGGCACAGCTATGCTTAAATGGATGCTAAAGGTTAATGACGCCCCATTAATGCAAGAAAAGGCGGGCGCGAAGGCTTTGACCTTCGCACCCGCACAAGGTGGCGCTCTGGGAGGTGCGCCGGATCAGGCGACGACTTGGGACGCGACGTGAAGCAGCGGGGACGCGGCGAAGGCGACCAAGGCGGCGGCGGCCATCACGAAAGCGGTCATTAAGAAGTTGGAGGGGCGGGTGGCGGTCATGGCGGATGCTCCTGGGCTCAAGTTCGTAAGCCTATGTAGCACCGCCCTGGCGAATGAGCAATGAATAAAATCATTTTTATTCATTTATGGATTAGATTTAATGTTCGGCAGGCGCCACCCTTCGGACGCCTCTTGCTTGAGCGATGCCCGGATCGGCTGCGCCCCGCGCGTAGAGGCCCTTAAGCAGCAGATCCATCACCCCGTCGAATTCGCGCTCGAGCTTCTGCAGCGTCAAATGCGAATTGAGTTGAGGCAGGCTGAATTTCAGCATCGCCGACTGGATCATCTCGGCGGCGAATTCCGCGTCGCAGGGGTCAAACAACCGGGCCTGTATGCCTTCTTCGATAAGCGCGGTCATGCTCACCCGCTCCAGGGCCAGCAATTCATTGATGAAGAGCGGCCGCTCGTTGCCTAAGACCTCAGCGACCTCCAGGATTTTGGCGCTTTCCTCGAACATTTGATAATTGTCGCGCATACGCTTCAACAGCATTTCGCGCAGGCGCTTGTCTGCCGGCCAATCCTTGCGCCGAGCGATCGCCGCAGTCGCGCCGTGCAGATCACTATAATGCTTGCGCGCCATCGCCTCGGCGATGTCGATCTTGGCTTCGAAGAAGCGATAGATGTTGCCTGGTGACATCGCGCAATCAGCGGCGATCTCAGCCATCGTGGTTTTGCCGTAGCCGTAATGCTTGATACGGGCCATCGCTGCGGCGAGAATGCGGTCACGGGTGGCAGTCTTTTCATCCATCCCTACAGCCTATCCGGTTTCTCCTGAACGTTCAACGAAGGATTCAATAGCGTGAACGAGCCGTTCGAATCAGTGGCCGTGCTAGGGGGCGGGGCCTGGGGCACCGCGCTGGCGCAGGTGGCGGCAACCGCTGGGCGGCGGGTCGCGTTATGGGCGCTGGAGCCGGAGGTGGTCGAGGCGATCAATACGCGCCACGAGAACGGCCCGTTCTTGCCGGGGATTGTTCTGAACGGGGCTGTTGTCGCCACCGGAGATCTCCGCAAGGCGGCGAGCGCCGAATTGCTGTTGGCGGCGCCTCCCGCCCAGCACATGCGCGCGGTGTTGCGGGAAATCGCGCCGCACTTGCCAGCGCGCCCCGCCATTACGCTCTGCGCCAAGGGTGTCGAGCGCGGCAGCCTGGCGCTAATGACAGAGGTCTTGGCCCAGGAAATTCCACATGCCGTGGCCGCCGTGCTTTCGGGGCCGGGCTTCGCCAAGGATGTCGCCCGCGGCTTGCCGACCGCCACCACGATCGCCAGCGCGGACGCGGCCTATGCCAAGCGGGTGGTCGCCACGATCGGTCTGCCGACGTTTCGTCCTTACGTCGCCGATGACCTTATCGGCGCGGAAATTGGAGGCGCGGTCAAGAATGTCATCGCCATTGCCTGCGGCGTGGCCGAAGGGCGCAAGCTAGGCGACGGCGCGCGCGCGGCACTGATCACGCGCGGCTTCGCGGAATTGACGCGCCTCGGGCTTGCGCTAGGCGCCAAGGCTGAGACGCTGAGCGGCCTCTGTGGTCTGGGCGATCTGGTGCTGACCTGCGCCAGTCTCAGTTCGCGCAACACTTCGCTGGGCGCGGCGCTCGGTGAAGGGCGCGCGCTGGCGGACATTTTGGCCGAGCGCCGTTCCGTGGCGGAGGGCGCGGAG
>JANNFH010000096.1:0-6677 GCA_031379565.1 Alphaproteobacteria bacterium | reverse complement strand
ATGCGCCTTAGACGCTCAGCCGATAATCGCTCTCCAGTTCGGGCGCGCCCTCGCAGCGGACGCGGCCAAGTTCCACCAGCCGGATCATGTGCGCCAGCACCGAATGGCACGCCGCCGGGTGCAGCCGCTGGTCCACGGCGGCGTAGATCACCGGCACCATCTGCTTGATCCGTGTGTGGCCTTGCGCGAGTTGCTCGATGATCTGTGCTTCGCGCGCCAAGCGGTGGTCGATGTAGCTCTGCACGAAGCTGCGCGCATTGCGAACCGGCGGTCCGTGTGTCGGCCAGAGCGTCGCGTAATCGCGGTCGCGCACCTTTTCCAGGCTGGCCAAATAATCGCTCATGTCGCCGTCTGGCGGCGAGATCACGGTCGTGGACCAGCCCATGATGTGGTCACCGGGGAACAGCGCGTTCTCTTCAAACAGCGCATAGGCGACGTGATGGGACGTGTGCCCCGGCGTTGTCACCGCTTCGATGGTCCAGCCTGGGCCGCTGAAACGATCGCCGTCGCACACGGCGATGTCCGGGCGGAATGAGAGGTCGTCGCCAGCTTCCATCCGCACATCTGAATCGCTTGGCTTCACTGGCGTGGCGCTGGCGTAGACTTTCGCGCCCGTCGCCTCGGCCAAGGGGTGAGCCGCCGGGCTGTGATCCATGTGGCTGTGGGTGACGAAGATGTGCGTCACCCGCTCGCCCTTGAGCGCGTTCATAAGCACGTCGAGATGGCCGGGCATATCCGGGCCCGGATCGATCACCGCGACATCGCCGCGCCCGATAATGTAAACGCCGGTGCCCTTGAACGTGAAAGGGCCGGGATTGTTGGCCACGACGCGCCGGATCAACGGGCTGACCTGCTGTGGCTCGCCATAGGAGAAATCCATCTCGCGCACATAGTCGATTTTCGCGCCCATTTTTGGTTTCTGCTCCATCCCCCCGAGATAATCGCGCAACGCGGCCGCGATTAGGCGCGTCGCTTTCAGCTTGTCCGCCAGATTGAGCGCAATCGGCGGGCCCATGTCGGTTTTGTTGGCGTCGACGATATAAATCCGCCCGTCATTGCGGTCGCGCAAAATGTCCAGGCCGCCCCAATCGAGCCCGATCGCGCTCGTGAATGCCGAAATCTTGGCCAATTCTTCGGTGGAGAAAATCTCCTCTACACGCCGAAGCGTCACTTCGCTGTTCATGTTTTGAAAGCGTTTGGCTACCGGCCGGCGTTTGATGAAAACTACGCTCGGCCTGCCGCCCACCGTGGGCGTGCGCAGATCATCGACCAGACCCGGATCGCGGCCGCGGCTGTCGATCAGGCGTTGGTAAACGCGGTTCGCCAGCGGCGCCGTCGGGCATTGCACGATCCGGCCATCATGGGCGCCGTTGATTTCCGATTTCTCGACCGCCGGGCCGACATGGGTTCTTGGATCGATCGCGAGCGGATAGCCGAAGGCGGCCTCGAACGCCTCGGCGACCCGCGATTTCGAAACATCGCGCGCCCGGAAATTCAGCAAGGTCGCGCCGGGTTTCAGCTGCTTGGGCGCTGGATTTGGCGAATAGGTCGCATCCTCGAAATGCACCACCACGTCGGCTTGGCTCACATCCTTCATCAGCTTGCCGCCGGCGACGCGTGACGCCGCCCAGATAAGATACCAGGGGCGCGCGCGTTCGGGGGTGAAGGCGATGGTGAAGGGAGGTCCAATCGGCGCTAGCCGGTGCACAGCGAAGAAAAAACGAAACCAGGCCGTCACTTCGGCCAGCACCGATGGTGAATAGGGTACGCGCGCGCCAGTCTTGCGCACGGTGAGGGCGGTCCAGCCGAACTGGAAATCGCGCAGCCAGACGCGCCCGGCGGTCTGAAATACGCGCGAAGAGGGTTGCGCTTCCACCGCTCAGCGCGCCCGTGGCCCGAGGTTTGCGAGCGCCGCTGCCATGGCCGACGCCTTCACAGCCTTCATGTTTACCCTGGACAGGGTCCGCAATATTTTGCTGTCACTGGCCGTCATCGTGCTGCTCAAAGCTGCCTGGCTCATTCTGGTTCCCGCCCTTCCCGGCTTCTAGTGTGGCGAGAGCCGTTCGAGCGCCCCACGCGCTCCGCTTAGATCGTAGCCTGCCCCCGCCGCCAGAGCGATCAATTCATCCACCCCGTGCGCTCCTGAGAGGGCCTGGGACATCGCCCAGGCCGTTATCGACCTCGTCCCGGTTCGGCAATAGGCCAAAACCGGCCCCGCCCGGTTCGCCTCCAAGATCGCGGTCATCTCGGCCACAATTCCGGGGGTCGGCGCGCCCTTGAAGGGCAGGGCGTGGTAGGCCAGCCCTGCCGCCTCGGCCGCCGCACGGGCGTTGGCGCCTGGCAATTGGTCGGGCGCCTCGCCGTCGGGCCTGTTGTTCACCACCGCCCTGAAGCCGGCGGCGGCGGCGCTGGCGAAATCCTCCGCTGTCAATTGCGTCGCTACCGCAAAATTGGGCGTGACACGGCGAAATTCGGTCATCTCAGCGTCCTTTGGCGAAAGTGGGTATGCGGCGCCAGGCGCACGCACGCTAGCTGTGGGCTGTGGTACGTTCTCCGCGGCGGCGCCGTTGCACATAGCCGCGATAAAAGGCCCCGCGCCATAGACGAACGCGGCCATCAGTGCGACGGCGAAACTGTAATGTGGATCGACATCTTGTGCAGCGTGTGGCGGGCGGGCGCGAGATAGCGTCTGAGCGCACTTGCCTTGGCGCCGCCACGTTGACACGGCTAGCCAGGGAAGCAAGGTTGCCGCCGCTTCATGTTCGGTGCGGCGCTGACGGGATTTCTGGATGCTTCGGCAAATTATTCGCCGCCTGCTCACTGCGATACCCACCGTTTTGGCGATCGTCACCGCTGCGTTCGTGCTGATGCATCTGGCGCCGGGTGGGCCGTTCACCAAGGAACGGCAGATGCCGCCAGAGATCGAGCGGCGGCTGCTCGCGGAATACAAGCTGGACCTGCCGATCCACGAGCAATTGTTTTCCTATCTCGGCGGCTTGGCGCGGGGCGATCTGGGCCCGTCGATGACCTACAAGGACAAGGAAGTCATCGACATTATCGCCGAAGGCGCGCCGACCAGCGCGCTGCTTGGCCTGAGCGCGATGGTGCTCGCGTTGTTGGTCGGGGGCACGCTGGGGGTGATGGCGGCGCTACGCCAGAACAAGGCGCAAGATTACGGCGTCATGGCGTTGGCCATAATTGGCGTCTGTTTGCCGCCGCTGGTGATGGGTCCGGTGATGCAATTGGTTTTGGGCGTGCAGCTGCATTGGCTGCCAACCCAAGGCCTGCACCGCGACGAATTCGGCCTGGTTTATCTGTTGCTGCCGGTGCTGACGCTCTCGTTGCCCTTGATCGCAGTGGTGTCGCGGCTGATGCGCGCCTCCATGATCGAGGCCATGCGTTCCAACGCCATCCGCACCGCCCGCGCCAAGGGCCTGCCCGAGCGTGAGGTCGTGCTGCGCCACGCGCTACCAACGGCGCTGTTGCCGGTTGTGTCCTATGCCGGCCCGGCGCTGGCCGCCGTGCTTTCCGGTTCGTTCGTGGTGGAGACAGTGTTTCAGCTGCCCGGCATCGGCAAGCAATTCGTGCTGGCGGCGCAGCAGCGCGACTACACCTTGGTGATGGGTGTGGTGCTCGACTACGCCGAGCTCATCAATGTGCTCAACCTCGCCGCCGACCTTGCCTATCGCGGGCTGGACCCGAGGTCGCGCACGCCATGACCGACATGATTCTGGAACCCGCTCCGCCAACGGCGGCGGCGATGCCGGATGAGATAAAAGGGCGCTCGCTGTGGGAGGACGCCTCGCGTCGCCTGCTGCACAATCCCGCCGCCGTGGTCAGTCTTTACGTGGTCGCCGTCCTGATTCTGCTGGCGGTGTTCGGGCCGATGCTGTGGCTGCACCCGGTCGACGCCATCTTCCGCGACGAGGTCGGCATACCGCCCACCTTCACCAATTGGCACCTGCTCGGCACCGATACGGAGGGGCGTGACCTCGTGGCCCGGCTGTTGTTCGGCCTGCGCATATCGCTGCTGGTCGGCTTCGCCGCGACCGCGGTCGCGCTTACCATCGGCGTGACCTGGGGCGCCATCGCCGGTTTTTTCGGCGGCGCGGTGGACGAATTGATGATGCGCTTTGTCGATGTGCTCTACGCCATTCCGTTTATCTTCTTTGTCATCGTGCTGATGAGTGTGGTGCAGACCGATAGCCCGGTCGCCAATCTCATGCTGATCTTCATGGCCATCGGCGCGGTCGAATGGCTGACCATGGCGCGGATCGTTCGGGGCCAGACCATCGTGCTGCGACGTAAGGAATTCGTCGAGGCCGCACAAGCCGCCGGCGCACGTCCGTTGGAGATCGTTTTTCGCCACATCGTCCCGAACGTTCTGGGACCCGTGGTTGTGTTCGCCACCCTCAACATCCCCGTCATCATCTTGGCCGAAAGCTTTCTCTCCTTTATCGGGCTTGGCGTGAAGGAGCCGCTCACCTCGCTGGGAGCGTTGATTTCGCGCGGCGTCGGGCAAACCCAGGCGCCTTGGATGCTGATCGAGCCCGCTTTGACCATGTTGGTGACACTGCTGGCGCTCAATTTCCTTGGCGATGGTCTGCGCGATGCGCTTGATCCCAAGGAGCGCTAACCAATGGAGCCCAGATCATGGCGCTGAACACTAGCCGTAGGGCGCTCTTGCACGGCGGCGCCTGGATCGGGGCGGCGAGCTTGGGCGCGTGCGCCAATTCCCGCATTATCGGCTTCGACAAAGAGCGCCGCAGCCTCGACATCGCCAATTCGGGTGAGCCGCTCTCGCTCGACCCGCACAAAGCCTCGGGCTCGTGGGAAAACAACATTATCGGCAACATGTTCGTTGGCCTCACCACCGAAGACAGCCAAGCGCGCCCCATCCCGGGCATGGCCCAGCGTTGGGAAATGAGCGAGGACGGCCTGACCTGGACGTTCTTTCTGCGTCCCGCGCTCTGGTCGGATGGCGAAGCCTGCGACGCGCATGATTTCCAATTCGCGTTCCGCCGCATCCTTGACCCCAACAATCTCGCCGAATACGCCGCGCTGCTCTATCCGATCGAAAACGCTGAAGCAGTCAATAACGGCGATCTGCCCCCCGAACACGTCGGAGTGAACGCGCTCGACGACATGACGCTCGAAATTCGGCTGGAGCACCCCGCGCCTTACCTGCCGCAATTGCTGAAGCACTACACTGCGGCGCCGGTGCCCAAGCATCTGGTCGAGCGCCACGGCGACGATTGGGTGAAGCCGGAAAATATCGCGGTCAACGGCGCTTTCACGCTGCGCAAATGGTGGTCGAACTATATCATCCACCTGGAAAAAAATCCACGTTTCTTCGACGCCGCCCGTGTCGAATTGGAGCACCTCTATTTCTATCCGTCGGTTGACGTGAATGCGGCGGCGCGCAAGGTCAGGGCCGGCGAGGGCGGCTGGGCGACGCGCTTTCCTTCGGGCCAGGTCGAGGTCTTGCGCCGTGAATTGCCGGGCTATGTTCGCGTCGCGCCGTATTTGTCGTGCAACTTTTTCTCGCTCAACGTCACCCGGCCGCCGTTCAACGATAAGCGTGTACGCCAGGCTATCGCCATGGCCTATGACCGTGATTTCGTGGCCCGCGAAATCTACAAGACCGGCGAGCAGGCGGCCTATGCGTTTGTCCCGCCCGGCATCGCCGACTATGACTCAAGCGCGGCGTATGCATGGGCTGGCATGACGATGGAGGAACGCCGCCGCGAGGCCGAGCGCCTGCTGCGCGCCGCCGGCTACGGGCCCAACAACCCGCTGCGCTTCCAATTCTCGCATCGCAACACAAGTGATAATCCGCGCGTCGCCGTGGTGGCGCAGAATGATTGGGGCCGGATAGCGCCGTGGGTTTCGGTAGAATTGGCGGGCGTGGAGACGCAAATCCATTACGCTAATTTGCGCGCCAAGAATTTTACCATCGGTGATCTGGGCTGGGTGGCGGACTTTAACGACGCCCGCAATTATCTCTATTTGCTGGAGACGCGTACTGGCCCTCAGAATTATCCAGGCTATTCCAATCCTGTGTTCGACGATCTGGTCAATCGCTCGGATTTCGAGCCGGACGTGGGCGCGCGCGCGGCGCTTATGAGCCAGGCCGAGCAAATCGCGCTCGACGACGCCCCGATTTGCATGAGCGTATTCATGGTTTCAACCAATTTGGTTCACCCCGATCTGACCGGCTGGGAGACCAATCTGGAAGACATCCACCGCGCCCGCTGGTTTGGAATCAGGGCGTAACCGTTACCCCTCCCGCTTCCGCGGGGCGCTTCGCGCCACCTTCTCCCCAGGACTGGGGCCAAGGAAAGGGGAGCACACTCTGGCGTCAGCCAAGATCGAAGCGATCCAAGTCCATCACCTTGGTCCACGCCGCCACGAAGTCCTTCACGAACTTCGCTTGCGCGTCACGCGACGCATAGACTTCCGCAAACGCACGCAGTTGCGCGTTCGAACCGAACACAAGATCGACGATTGTTCCCGTCCACTTAAGCGCGTTCGTCGCGCGATCGCGCCCCTCAAACACACCTTCAGCCGATTTCTGCCAAGTCGTGTTCATGTCGAGCAGGTTGACGAAGAAATCGTTAGTCAAAAATCCGGGTCGCTTGGTGAAAACACCGTGCGCAACCTGGCCAGCATTGGCG
>JANNFH010000012.1:0-10549 GCA_031379565.1 Alphaproteobacteria bacterium | reverse complement strand
CGCTGCGAGGCTCCTGGGCGAGATTTTCGGCGTCTGCCGCGATCCCTTCGTGTCAATGATGCGGAATGCGGTTCAGCGGGCAAGCAAAATTTCGCCTTTGGGTTAAATCGGAGTTTTTCAACAGAATTCGCCGTCATCGGTCATTCGGCGAAACCACAGTCGAGGCTTGCGCCATCGGCGCCTTAGTGCTGAGCGTCGCCCTGAATCTGGCGGCGCACGCTCGTCGCGAAGTTGATACGGTCGCGACCAATGAGCCTAGCGACATGCATGGTCGACATCCAGTACCGCAGCTCTCGCATCAACGCCTCGTCGCTGGCGATTTCCCTGACGATCCGCGCGGCTTCTGCTTGGCTGACCGGCGCGGCGCAGTCGCGCATCTGCTGCCTGCCTTCGGCGTCAGATGTATAGCAATTGGTCCAGATGTAATTCTGGATATCGAGCGGGATGACGCCGCGCACGTGCTCGCGATAAGCAGGTCGCTCGGTCAGGGCTGGATTGACGCCAAGTGAGTAATAGTTGGCTAACGCCTCGCGCAAATGCGTGTCAGCGATTAGCCCAAGCTCACCGGCGCTCTTCAGCTCCTGATATGTGGCGTCGGTAGAATAGAATTCCGCCACCTGGCTCGCCTGAAAATAAGCGAGCAGTAAGTCCCATTGCGATTTGCCGCCCGTCGCGCCCGTTCCCGCATAGGCGAGGCTCAATGCGCCGTAATCCGACACTTCGTTCCAGAACTGCATTCGATCCTCAAAAGTGGCGAGGTCAGCGGAAAGGTCATAGCTGAGCCGCTCGAGATAATTTGCCGCACGCGCGTGATCGACGCGCGCCATGTTCCAGTTGTTGACCTGAAGACCGACGAAGACACCTATCACGACGATGAGGAAGTCGATCGCGATCGCGGTCCATTCCTGTTTCCTCAAGTGTTCGATGACGCGCCGAAGCAGCATGCTACCCTCCCAGTCTCGGGTGGCTATCATAGTTTGCTGAGAAGGTCGCCGCCGCTACGGGTCAGCGTAGGTCACGGCGTCAATTTTTCCACCGGCAGGCGCGCCCTCCGATCCGGCCGGTGACGCCCGGGAGAACGGTTCGCCATCGCCAGAAGGGGTCACTCAATTGTCTGGTGCGTGACGCACCGACCGCTACGGCGTCTCGCCCGTTGGCGCCTCAAAAGTGATCTCTACGACGCGGTTGATCGGCTCGGCAGCGCTGTCGGCCGTTGGGCGCAGCGGGCGCTCTTCGCCGGCACCTTCTGTGATCATGAGCGCCGCGTCGATGCCACGCGCGACGAGCGCATCGCGTGCCGCGCCAGCGCGCGCTTCGGAAAGCTCCAGGTTGCGCGCCGCCGAGCCAACCGTATCACTATGGCCGATTATGTTAATGCGTGAGACATTGCAGGCGCGCTTGCGCGCCTCGTGAACTGCTTCATCGATGAACGCTACTGCTTGGGCGTCCAAGGCCGCCCCATTGGTACTAAAATACATTTGCGTCGAAATCGGCTCACAAGCGCTGCGCAGAAGTCGCGCCTCATGCACGCGCGTGATCGCCAGATAATGATCGTAGCAACCGCCGAAGCACCCATAGCGGTGCGCGTCAGGATGCACTGACCGCAGCTCGCCCTCCACGTCCACAACGATAGTCGTATGGGTAACTGACGGCGCGTAGCCTTCCGGGTACGCCTCACCAAGTTCACGCACTGCCTCGGGGCTCATGCCGAAGGCCCAAGGCTCCGTCTGGCCATCGGCTCGGAACGATTGTCCCTCAAACCATATGAGCAGCACCCCGGAATAGCGTTGTGGCCCGGACACGGGCTCAGGCGCGGACACGGGCTCAGGCGCGGACACGCACGCCGCGAGCGCAGTTGCAGCGATCATCGCTGTGACAAGATTGGAGATTGCCTTCATAGACCACGCCTCCGCGGCGAGCCTAAAGCAGCGAGCCCGACACGCAAGCGTATTCGGCCTTGTGCGGGCGCGTCTCCTATGCGCCGTCACACGAATGTTCGGAGTCGAGCGCGCTCCAAGACTCAAGTGTCCTCAGATTCGTGCCCTTGTAGGTGCGGCCGCGGTCATCGCCGGGCGGACAACCTACTGGGATTTCCGTTAGGCACAGCAAGACGCGATCGCCTCTGCGTGAACTGTGGATGCCGGAGATGATATTGTAATCGACCTGCCAGAACCCGTTTGCGTATTCGATTGCACTGCCGCTGTCGCCGGCGCGCGATCCCACATAAACCACGGTCGTCAGCGTGCACGCGCCAATGGATTCTCGCACCGTGGCGTAAGCAGCCGACGCCCGCGCCCAGTTTGCGGCGCAGGCGATAGCGACGAGAGCGAGCAAGCTGGATCGTCTTACCATTGGCACTCCGTATCGAAGAAATTTGGCGACATTTGGCGGACCACGCCGCGCGCATGCGGCTTCCCGACTTCGTGATCGCCGAGCACGCACCCGTGATGCTCCTGCCGCGCATGTCGCGCTAGGGTGCGCTCATGCGATTGGGCCGCCGCCTTCTGTTGACCAGTCTAGCCCCTGTCGCCGCGACAGCTCTCATCGCGCCTAACGCCCACGCCTGCATGTGCACCGATTGGACGCAGCAAGAACGGATCGTCCAATCAGATTGGATTTTCCGCGGGCGCGTAATCTCGAGGGAACCACTCGTGAGCGGAGAGCCTACCACGTGGCAAGAGTATGTCGCCGCGAGATACGATGGACAGATCGACGTTCATACCTTCCAAGTCCTCGAAACACTGAAAGGCCGCCTGGGCGCTTCGATCCGCATCTATGAGCCAGCAGCGCGCGGCTTGTGCGGCTCTCTCGTTCGGACGGGCCAAATCTTCTTGGTGTTCGCTGAACGCTCACGATACGGACGGCTTGAAACCGGCCCCTGCGGCAGGGTGATAGAAGACGCGGACGGCGCGCGCACGCGTCACATCGCCGAACTGATGCGCGCGGGCGCGCAGCGCATTCCCAAGGCCACACGGTCCGCAGCAATTTCCTGGCGAGTGGCTGGAACGGGCCAATCCGGCCCTGATCGCCACATTGTTACGATCGGCGGCGTCGCTCGTGATCTGCCTTTCCGGCGGAGGGTGCGCGTTGGCCTAAGTCACTCAACTTCACGTGAGGTGCGACCGAGACCGGGGCGCTTGAACCGGCGCGCGGCCCATGGCCTAACCTTCCCCCATGCCCACAGCGCTGAACCCGGTCGCGCTCATCACCGGCGCGGCGTCTAAAATCGGCGCCGATTGCGCGCGCGCCCTGGCCGGCAAAGCCACGGGCGGGCTGATTCTGATCGACAGCGACGAGGACGCCCTGGCGGCGGCGGCAGATGCGCTGCCCGCAGCGCCCGAACGAGTCTCGACCCTGAATTTCGAAGTCGCCAATGCCAGCCGCTGGAAACAAGCCACCAACTTCATTGACGCCCAATACGGGCGGCTCGATTGGGCCTTGGTCAATTCCGACCCGACCAACCCGAAACTCGACGGCATCCTCCAAAGCTTGCGCGTGCTGATGCCGCTCCTGCGCCGCAACCGCGACGGCGGCGCCATCCTCGTCACTGGCGCGGCAGCGGCGACCAGCGTCGAGGCCGAACTCGGCGTATTCGGCGCGCCCAAGCCGGGGCTGTTGCAAGTGGTGCGGGCCGCGGCGAAGGAAGGCGCGCGCGATTTGGTTCGCGTCAACGCGCTCGCGCTCGGCGGACTGGACGCAGCCATGTGGCGCGAGGCGCCGTTGTTTCAGGATTTGGTGCGCGAGACCGGCAGCGAACGCGCCGCCATCGAACACCTCGGCCAACTGGCCGCGCCGTTCGCCCGCTATGACGGGAGCGACGATATTGCCCGCTTGATCGCCCTGTTGTTCACCGATTCCACCACGCTGACCGGCGCCGCGCTTGTCGTCGAGGGCGGGTTTGCGCTCTGATCGCTACGAATTCGATTCGGGGGCGTGCACATGCAATCCATCCTTCAGCGCTTTATCGGCTTTGACCGCCTGCTCGGGCCGGTGCTGGTGAAAATTCTTTATTATTTCGCCGCCGCCGGCATTGTGATCCTGACCGGCGTGGGCGTGCTGATCGGGTTGCTCGGCATTTTCGGCGGCAATATCGGCCAAGGCCTGATGCAAATCCTGGCTGTGCCCGTGGTCGGCGCCGTCGCGCTAGTCTATTGGCGCTTTCTCTGCGAACTGTTCATGCTCGCCTTCCTCACCTACGAGCGCCTCGGCGAAGTCCGCGACGCGCTCGCCCCGCCAATGGCAGAGCCTGATCCGAACCATCCGGATTTTTGAGCGGGGTTGGGGGGCGGTTGTCATGCGGGCGTTGACGATACGCGGCTTTGATCCGAGTTTGACGCGATGGGCGTTGTAAGTAAAAAGAGCCGGCTGGAAGCCGGCGGTCCAAAGATCACGCGCGTCAACGCAGCTTTGCCTCCAACTCCGCCACCCGCGCCCGCAACTCCTCCGCCTCCGCGCGCGCTTCCGCCGCCATTTGCTTTACCGCCTCGAATTCGTCACGCCCGACCAAATCCATCTCGGCGACGAAACGGTCGGCCTGGGCGCGCATGAAGCTCTTGGCTTCCTCGCTCATGCCTTGGGCCATGCCCATGGCCCCGGTCATGAGCCGGGCCAGATCGTCGAATACCGAGCTTTGCGTTTGCATGTGGATTGGACCTCGGGAGCTGTTTAGAAACCCGGATGACGGCGCGCAATGCGGCCTGAAGGCATGGAAAGTGGGTATTCGTGTTCGAGGCGGCCATCCAATTCCCCAATATCGACCCCGCGGCGCTGACGCTCCCCGGGTTTGACCTGTTCGGCAGCGCTTGGGGGCCGTTCCATTTGCGCTGGTACGCGCTCGCCTACATTGCCGGGTTGGTTCTGGGCTGGCGCTGGATGGTGTGGCTGATCCGCCGCGACCGGCTGTGGGCGCCGGGCAAGACCCCGATGAACGTTTTGCAGGCGGATGATTTCTTGTTTTGGGCGACGCTAGGCGTCATCCTCGGCGGACGCCTGGGCTACGTGCTGTTCTATAAGCCGGACATGATCTGGCTGCACCCCGCCGAGATCCTGCAAATCTGGCAAGGCGGCATGAGCTTCCACGGCGGCCTCATCGGCGTGACGCTGGCGTCGTTCTGGTTCGCGCGCAAAAACAAAATCCCGCTCTTGGGCCTCGGCGATCTCGCCGCCGCCGCCGCGCCGATCGGCTTGTTCTTCGGGCGCATCGCCAATTTCATCAATGGCGAATTGTGGGGCCGCCACACCGACGCGCCGTGGGGCGTGATTTTCTGCAACGAGCGCGTTCGCGAAATGAGCTACGGCTCGTGTCCCGCCGGCGCCGACCCGCGCCATCCCAGCCAGCTCTACGAAGCAACGCTCGAAGGCGTGGTGCTGTTTGCGATCATCGCCGTGCTGACGCTGCGCTACGACGCTTTGCGCCGCCCCGGCATGAACACCGGCGCTTTCCTGGTCTGCTACGGCCTGTTCCGGCTGGCGCTCGAATTCGTGCGCGAGCCCGATAGCCACATGCCCGAAGCGCTGCGCGGGTTCGTCACCATGGGCATGTTGCTGTCGCTGCCGATGATCGCCGCTGGCGCTTGGCTGATCCTGCGCGCGCAGAAATTGCCTGTCGTCAAATCAGCGTGAGCGCAGCTGAGCAACACGCGTGGCAAGCGCTGCGGACGTTGCGCGCAGGCGGGATTCACGTCGTTCGTCAATTGCAGGTCGGCCGCTACATTGTTGACTTCGCGATCCGGAGATTGCGCATCGCCATCGAGATAGACGGTGGCGTGCATGATTTGCCTGGGCGTCCAGAATACGACGCCGCGCGCCAAGCCCATCTCGAAAGCAAGGGCTGGCGTTTCGTGCGCATCCGCGCCGAAGCAGCGCGCGACCCCGACTTCGTGTTGAAAGCGGTCCGCGCTGCACTCTCCCCCTCCCCTTCGAGGGGAGGGGGCAGGGGGTGGGGTGAAGCGCCGCTGGACGATCAATTATCTCCGACCGTCAACGCCGCGCCCATCTCCGCAAGCGACGGCGCATCACCCCACCCCCTTACCCCCTCCTCTCAAGAGGAGGGGGAGGCGCCGGCGTTTCCGCCTGCTCTGCAGCGGCGCACGCGCGCAAATCGCAAACTCCCATCGCGGGCAAAACCATGAACGCGCTGAAGCAAAAGCTCACCGAGCATGTCCGCGAAAGCGGCCCGATGACGGTCGCGGATTTCATGGCCTCGTGCCTCTACGATCCCCAGCACGGCTATTACGCGAGCCGCCCGTCCATCGGCGGCGAAGAGGCTGATTTTCTCACCGCGCCAGAAGCCAGCCAGATGTTCGGCGAACTGATCGGGCTTTGGTGCGCGCACGAATGGGACGTGCTCGGCAAGCCGGCATTCAATTGGATCGAGCTTGGCCCCGGCCGCGGCGTGCTGATGCAGGATGCGCTGCGCGCTAGTGCGGGAATCGAAGGCTTTCACGACGCCGCACAAATCACGCTGGTAGAAACCAGCCCAGCGCTGCGGGAGGCGCAAGCCGAGCGCATCACCCAAGCGGATTGGGCAGCGCAGCTCGACGATGCGCCGCCGGGCCCTTCCCTTATCATCGGCAACGAATTTCTAGATTGCATGCCGATCCGCCAATTCGTGCTGACGGAGGAAGGTTGGCGCGAGAAGCTCATTGGCCTGAACCAAGCGGAAACGCTGACCTTCGGCCTCAGCGCGCCACTGCCCGCCCCCTCCACGGACGACGAACCGGGCGTGTTCCGCGAGATCGCACCGGGGCTGGAAACCTTGGTCTACGAATTGGAGCGGCGCCTGCATGCGGCCCCGGGGCGCGCGCTGTTCATCGATTACGGCTATTCCAAATCCGAGGGCTTCGACACCTTGCAAGCGCTCAAGCGCCATAAGCATGCCGATCCGCTGGCGGCGCCGGGCGAGGCCGATCTCACCGCGCACGTCGATTTTGGCCAGCTCGCCCATCTCGCCATTGAGGCTGGCCTCGACGTGCACGGACCGATCAGCCAAGCCGCGTTTCTCACAGCGCTCGGGCTTGGCGTGCGCGCCGAAGCGCTCAAGCGCGCCAATCCCCAGCGCGCCGATCGCATCAACCGCGAACATCAACGCTTGACCGGCGAGAGCGAAATGGGCGCTTTGTTCAAAGTCATATGTCTCTCAAGCCCGAACCTGCCCCCGCCCGCCGGCTTTTGAGCGCGGGCGCGCCGCCGCATTTCACTGCGGGCGCGCTGGCCGGCGTACGCCACGGTTTTTTCGGCCGCGAAGGCGGCGTCTCAACAGGAATCTATGCAAGCCTCAACGCCGGAACCGGCTCAAACGACGATCCGAATGCAACGCGCGAAAATCGCCGCCGTATCGCCGCCGGGTTCGGCATTGATCCGGCGCAATTGGTGGGCGTTCATCAAGTGCACTCGCCCAACGTGGTGACAATCAGCGCGCCCTTCCCCGGCCAGCGGCCGCACGCCGATGCGCTGGTGACGACGACGCCAAGCCTGGTGCTCTCCGTGCTCACCGCCGATTGCGCGCCGGTTTTGTTGGCCGATGCGCAATCTGGCGTCATCGCCGCGGCGCACGCGGGCTGGCGCGGCGCCCTGGGCGGCGTGCTCGACGCAACCATCGCCGCCATGCGCGCAGCTGGCGCTCGCGATATCGCCGCCACGATCGGGCCGTGCATTCATCAGCAATCCTACGAGGTCGGACCGGAATTCGAGGCCGCGTTCAGTACGGCCGATCCCACCCACGCGCGCTTCTTTGTCGCTGGCGAGGGCGACCGCATGCGCTTCGATCTGCCCGGTTTTTGTGCAAGCCGGCTCGATGCGCTCGGCGTGGCGCGCATCGAGGTGCTGGAGCACAATACCTATGCCGATCCGCAGCGCCTCTTCAGCCATCGCCGCTCGGTGCATGCGCGCGAGGACGATTACGGGCGCAATTGCGCCGCGATCGCCTTGGGTTGACGCCGCCGCCGAAACGACACGCTGTCACGAAATTGCAGCAGACGCTTCCCCGCGCCCCGACTCGCAGCTAGGAACGGCCCCAGAGGCGTTGCTGATTGCCCCGGATCAAGTCCGGAGAATCGGGAAGAACGGCTCTGATTTTAGTATTTGACCGCTTCCTGGTCGGAAAACCGCGTACACTTTTCCGGGAAGCGGTCTAGACGCGAATGGATTGCGTCGGGGCCGTATCCATGAAGCTCTTGAGTGGAAACGCCAACAAGACGCTGGCGACGTCGATCGCCAACCATCTGCACACGCCGTTATCGGTGGCGGAGTTCAAGCGCTTCAAAGACAACGAGATTTTCGTCTCGATCGGCGACAATGTGCGCGGCCAGGACGTGTTCTTGATCCAATCCACGTCCGCGCCCGCCAACGACCATCTGATGGAATTGCTGATTGGCATCGATGCGCTGCGGCGCGCCTCGGCGCGGCGGATCACGGCGGTGCTGCCCTATTTCGGCTACGCCCGGCAGGACCGCAAAGTCGGCGGGCGCACGCCGATCTCGGCCAAATTGGTGGCCAATCTCATCGTCACCGCCGGCGCCAACCGAGTGCTGACGATGGAGCTGCACGCCGGCCAGATCCAAGGCTTCTTCGATATCCCTACCGACAATCTCTTCGCTACCCCAGTGCTCGAAACCGATATGCGCGCGCGCTACAAGAACGTCGGCGAGCTGATGATCGTCTCGCCCGACGTCGGCGGCGTCATCCGCGCCCGCGCCCTGGCCAATCGGCTGGGCGCCGATCTCGCCATTGTCGATAAGCGCCGCGAGAAAGCCGGAATCAGCGAAGTGATGAACATTATCGGCGACGTCGAAGGGCGCCATTGTGTGCTGGTGGACGATATCGTCGATAGCGCCGGCACGCTCTGCAACGCCGCCGATGCGCTGATGGAGGCAAAGGCTGCCTCGGTCACGGCCTACGTCGCCCACGGCGTGCTCTCCAACGGGGCTATGAAACGGGTGCAGGATTCGCAAATGAGCGAATTGGTGGTGACCGATTCAATCGATCCCGAAACCCGCAAAGGCAAGAGCGGCAAGGTACGCGCCGTCTCCATCGCCGCCCTGATGGGCGAAGCCATCCGCCGCATCGCCAACGAAGAAAGCATCAGCGTTCTGTTTGAGTGACGCTAATCCAAACCGCCGGCTTCCAGCCGGAGAAGGCGCCAAGCCCAAGGCGAGGATAGTTGCGGCGCTGGCAGCGGGGGGCGAACCGGCGCCGCCGTCCTACTCGCTGTTCCGCGGCGATTTTCGCCGCTGCGAGATTCTTGGTCGGCAGTCGAGTTGGCCCCAATCAATCAGCACGTCGCCGGCCAGATCTTGTGGCGCTGTCATAATCCCAGTTGAACGAGCCAATCAGCGGCGTGCGGAAGATCTCGCGGATGGTTTCGACGTCCTCCAGCGTCAGCTTTTCGGTCAGGTCGTCGGGGGCGAATGTCCGCACCGTTTGCGGGGGCTGCTCAACGAGGGTGACACGCATGACGGCCCTCCAAAAAAACTGACGCTGGCGTCATTTTTTTCGTCTGCGACGGGCGCGCATTGATCCAGATCAAATAGCCCTTAAGTCTGCCCGCATGAGGGGAACCATCATCAGATTGAGCATCGCGGCGCTGGCGCTCGCCTCAGCCGCCTGTGTCGGCAATGTCGAGCAGGCCTCCGAGCAGCGTTTCCCGATTTCCACCGATTACCCGCCCGGAACCATGGAGCGGGTGAGCTTCGAGGCCCCTGTCGCGGATCATTGGCGCATTTCGGCGCTGGCGACGCCGGCCCGGCCCGACGCGACCTGGAAGATCGTCATCATCACCGGCACCCCGTCCTGGAGCGAATATTGGGCGCCGACGATCGCGGCCGCGCCGGCGAACCGTGAAGTCATCGTCGCCGACCGCCCGGGTTTTGCGCTAAGTGAACCGCAGGGCGCGGTCTCTGATTTGAACGCCCAGGCCGAAGCGCTCTCGCCGATGTTGGCGGTGCGGCCCGGCGAACGCGTGTTGGTGATCGGCCAAAGCTTCGGCGCGCCTATCGCAACACTGATGGCGCAGCGTTACTCTGACCGGGTCGATGCGCTGGTGTTGCTGTCGCCCTATTTCGGCGATCGCGGGCCGACGGCGAACCGTTTGGTCGGCGTTGGCTCGATCGTTCAAGCCATGCTGCCGCGCGACATGAAGAACGCCGTCGCCGAACTACGCAGCCAGAACGCACAATTGCCGGCGGTGTGGAGCGCGCTGCAAAACCTCCGCCAACCGCTGGTGTTCATCCACGGCGATAGCGACAGCTTCGTGCCGCTGGCGGCATCGCAGCGGATCGCCAGCCAATACGGTCACACCCTGATCGCCGTGCCGGGCGGCGACCACTTCCTCAACGCCTGCTGCGTGCCGGCGCTGTGGCAGGCCGCCGAGCAAGCCATCGCCGAAGCCGAAGGCCGCGCCAGCGCGCCGCGACCGGCGGCGCTGGCGGCAGCGCCTTAGCAAAATCCCGATTCCGCATTCGCCAAGCCGCCGTGAGCGCGCTGGACGCTGCGGCGCTTCATCGGTCACAAGACGCGAATTGATGAGCGTAGCTTGGAACCTCCGCATTCG
>JANNFH010000004.1:0-1674 GCA_031379565.1 Alphaproteobacteria bacterium | reverse complement strand
GAATGATGTCGCAGGCACGACACAGCGAAACCGCGTGTCTCCAAGCCAAGTGCGCCAATAGGCGTTGTCGAGATTGCGTACATTGGTGACAGGGCGCTTTCCGGACGGCGGTGGCGGAAAGCCCCAGCGCATATTCAGCACTTCGCGCACGCCGTCCTTCGCCGTGCGCACCACCGGCGCCATTTGGTCCGGAAAAATCGCCGGCAGCGGCGGCTGGTTGGCGGTGCGGTCGCGCATCGCACGGGTGAACGCGGTCACCGCCTCGCGCGATTTGGTCATGGAATAGAGGTTGCACATGGCCCAAGAGCATTTCCCAGCACTATCGATTCAGATCGGAGCACTGGGAAATGCTCAGATTCAACAATTTAGACCGCTTCCTGGCCGAAATACCGCGAACAACTTTTTCAGGAAGCGGTCTGGCAGCCTGTGCGGGCGTCACCGCCTTGACAAGAGCGAGCCCGCCATGCGCCTTTCGCGCGATTTTGCGAGCGCCATGCCTGGCCCAGGAGCTTCCGATGCACGCCTACCGCACCCACACCTGCGGACAATTACGCCCGTCCGAGGCGGGAAACAGCGTGCGCCTTTCCGGCTGGGTGCATCGCAAGCGCGACCATGGCGGCCTGTTGTTCGTCGATCTGCGCGACCATTATGGGGTGACCCAATTGGTCGCGCACCCCGGCAACGCGGCGTTCGAGCTGCTGACGCAGCTGCGCGCGGAAAGCGTGGTGCGGATAGATGGCCGCGTTGTCGAGCGCACGCCGGAGACGCTGAACAAGGATTTGGCCACGGGCGGCATCGAAGTGCGCGTCGATGCGGCCGAAGTGCTGGGCTCGGCGGAGGAATTGCCGCTGCCGGTGTTTGGCGAGCCGGACTATCCCGAAGAGCTGCGGTTGAAATACCGCTTCCTCGATTTGCGCCGGGACAAGTTGCACAAATCCATCGCGCTACGCTCGAAGGTGATTGCGTCTTTGCGCCGGCGCATGATCGACCAGGGCTTTACCGAATTCCAGACGCCGATTTTGACCGCATCGTCGCCCGAAGGCGCGCGCGATTTTCTGGTGCCCTCGCGCTTGCATCCCGGAAAATTCTACGCGCTACCGCAGGCGCCGCAGCAATTCAAGCAGCTGCTGATGGTGGCGGGCTTTGACCGCTATTTCCAGATTGCGCCGTGCTTCCGTGACGAAGATGCGCGCGCGGACCGCTCGCCCGGCGAATTCTATCAGCTCGATTTCGAGATGAGTTTCGTCACGCAGGAGGATGTGTTTAACGCCATCGAGCCCGTGCTCGCTGGCGTGTTCGAGGAATTCTCTGGCGGGAAGAAGGTGACCAAAGCGGGCGAATTTCCGCGCGTCCCGTACGCGGAATCGATTGCCAAATATGGCTCGGACAAACCCGATCTCCGCAATCCGCTGATCCTGCAGGACGTAAGCGCGCATTTCCGCGGCGGCGACTTCGATCTCTTCAAGCGCATTCTTGAGACGCCAGGAAACGCTGTTTGGTCAGTTCCTGGTCCCGGAGCAGCTAACCGAGCATTCTGCGATAAGATGAATGCCTGGGGGCAAAATGAGGGGCAGCCCTTGGCGTGGGGATATTGGCGCAAGAGGGCCGAAGGTCTGTCAGACGTCGACATGCAACTCCTCGCCGACAGTTTGTGGAAACTGCAATCGGAGGGTC
>JANNFH010000001.1:0-6141 GCA_031379565.1 Alphaproteobacteria bacterium | reverse complement strand
CTGGCGGTAATAGCCGGTGTCGAGCCCGACCACGTCGAGGCCGCGCTCGAGCAAATAACGGCCGAGCACCGCGCCGATATAGCCGTCTGCGCCCGTGAGAAGAACTCGCACCTCAGCCCCCGTTTTGACTTACAGCCGCGCCAGCACGGCCTGCGCCGCGCGTTCGCCGCTAAAGAAAGATTCATCGGTCCACATGTAGCCCCAATCGCCATAGCGGCCGCATGCCGCAATGCCAATTTCGTCGAGATAGGCGCGCACCTTCGCCAGCGCCGGCCCGCGGTCGTGGTCGAAAATGATGTTCCCCGAGGTCTCCCAGGCGCTGGTGTGGGCGATCTCGTCGTCCTCCCGCACCAGCCCGCACTTGCGCAGGTCGCGGATCACCGGCGAGATCAGGCTCTCGGCCGATTGGGCGAGCGGCTTGTATTTGTCGCTGAAATACACCTCCGCTTGGATCGCGCCGCATCCTGGCGGAACGGTGTTCGGCGAAAGCAGGTGCGGGAAGGAAAGTCGTGCGAAGCAAATGTCGGAATCATAGAAATAAGTCCAATGCGCGCGGGTGATATCGTTTCGCTTGAGCCCGACATTGACGATCACCGCCCGCGATACCGCCAGTCTCTGCGCCGCTTCCACAATATCTCGCGGCGCGCCTTTGATGATGGACAACAAGAGGGGAAGCGGGATGGATGAAATCAGCTGTCTGAAGCCGACCGTCCGGCCATTGGCGAAGCGCACGATGCGCAGCCCCATATCGATCTCAACGGCGCGGCAGCCATAAGTCTGCTCCGCCATCGGTGTGAATTTCTTGAAATACGCTGCGAACCCACCTTCGGTGGGATAGCGAAAATCGCCGATATAATGCAGGTCTGGCGTCTCCGCTTCGAGCGCGCCGCGTAACACTTGTTCGAGATCACCGCGATAGAGCCGGGGGCCAAGCCAATCGGTGGTGAGGTTCTTGGCTTCGGTGGTGTGATACTTCTTTGTGTATTCGCCAGGAAACGTGTTGGCGAAGGTCGGCCCGTAAGCGGCTTCCAGCCATTGCTGATAATCGTGAATCTCAGGCGTTGGCGCGGCCGTGACTTCAACCAGCTCCTTCACGCATTTCACGATCAGGTCCGCAGGCAGTCCGTGCAAATTGGCGTGGGCGGGATGCTTGATCCAATGGCCTTGCCAGTAATTGTTCACGTACGCGTTGATGCGCTCGAATCGGCCATCAACAGAATCCGCCAGCAAGTCCTGGAATCTCTTGTCTTTGGTGAAAGAGATATGCGGGCCGTCGTCGAAAATGAAGCCATCGGTGCTAGAGCGGCTTGACGTGTGTCCGCCAATCGCGGGGCGCTCGTCGAACATCAGCGGCCGCACGCCTTCATGTGACAATTGATAAGCTGCGCCGAATCCGGCCATGCCGGCGCCTAGAATTACGATTCCGCGATCAGAAGCTTGGGCGCTCATGACGCTTTTCTCGCCTCGCGCATGCTTGCCAGCGTCAGAGCGATGCCGGTCTTGAGATCAATCTTGGTTTGCCAACCGAGTAGGTCGCGCGTTTTCGCGGGATCGCCAACAATGATCGGCGGCTCATAAGCTTGGGCCGCGCGCGCACCGAGGCGCACCAGATCGGGCCGGTCAACCTGGGCGGCAAGTTCCAAAATGATGTCCTTCAAGGCGAGGGCTTGTCCGCTGGCGACGTTGAACGCGCCCTCGGCCTCGCTCAGGGCGAGCGTCGCTAATCCCTCGGCGACGTCTTTAATGTGCAAATAGTCGCGAATTTGGCGGCCGTGCGAGGTTTCGGCCGGACGCCCTTCGAGCAACGCCGCTGCCACGGAAGCCACCAGCCGGGTCGGGTGCTCGTCGCCGCCATAGATGAAGAAGGGCCGCGCCCAAGCAAAGCTGATCCCGGTTTGCTGGGCCAACCCTATGAGCGCGACGTGAAGTGCGTGTTTCGCGGTTCCATACAGCGTTGCCGGAGCAAGCGGCGTCAGGTCCTCGACGCAAACGCCCTGGCGCCAATCGTACTCAAAGCAGGAACCGCAGCCGATGATGCGCCGACCGCCAGAATCAACGAAAGCGCGCGCGAGAGCGAGGCTGTGCGCTAACCAATCTAGATTCTCGCGCGAATTGGAGACATCGCCATGCACGGCGCGCCAGCCCAAATGCAGCAAATGCGTAGCTTCGGCCTCGCGCACCAAGCGGATGACGTCGGCGGCGTCGGTCAAATCAGCCTTTACCCAGGTTACGTTCGGCAAAGCGGGACCGTCTGATGCGCGCGTTGCGGCAACGATCGTCGCGCCACTGTTGCTTAGCGCAGCCAGCGTGTGCCGCCCGATGAAGCCCGTCGCGCCGGTGAGGAGGATTCTTGCCATCGGTCCAGAATGAAATACGTGTTTCCGTGCGAGCTTGCCAGTAGCGTCTCTCAACCAATGAAATCCGGCCAGGAGCGGTCCTTTTCGGAAATGATCTTAACCGGCAAAGGCAGATTTATTCCGATGCCTGGATCGTCATGGCGAAGGCCAGCTTCCGCGCCCGGCGTGTAGGCGCGCGATACGAAATAGGCGACTTCCGCCCCGTCAGTCAGCGCTTGGTAACCATTGGCGAAGCCTTCGGGCACATAGAGCTGCAACCGGTTGTCGGCGCTCAGCTCGAATCCTTGCCACTTGCGAAACGTTGCCGAATCCGCTCGCATATCGACGATCACCTGAAAAATGGCGCCGCGCAGGCAGCGCATAAGCTTAACCTCGCCATGAGGCGGTTTCTGCCAATGCAACCCTCGAAACGCACCTTTCGCCAGACTCAGCGACGAATTTTGTTGGACGAAGCCGTTCACCAACCCGGCGTCAGCAAATTCCCGTGCGCAAAAAGAGCGCGCGAAGAATCCACGCTCGTCTTTAATGTAGTTCAGCTCAATCAGTCGCGCATCCTTAAGTTCGGTTTCGTGGAAAATCATTCCAGCTCGCCTTCAGGCTCGAACCGCGCGAACGGGTTTGGACACGCGCCCGGCCGGCCGAAATAGACGACTTCCTCGGCTCTCGGCTCGGTCAATTGAAAGAAATTGGAGCCAACTAGGAACAGCGTTAAGAAGTCGCGGTTGAATTTCTCAAACGGGTAATTGTTTCGCATGATGGCGGCAACGGCATTGAAGCCGAGCGTGTGCACCATGCCCGAAAGGACCCGTAGTTTGGGGGCAAAATCGCTCTGCCGGCCGATAAAGGCGTCCTCGGTGAAGGAGCGGATCGAGGCGTCCGAGATTCGCACGCCCGGCAATTGGGATCGGAGCATCGCCTTGAAGAAGTCAAAAGCGGATGCGGTTGCCGCGTAACCGGCAATGCCCAGCCCAAGCGCGCTCAACGCCGCTCCGCCGAGCAAGAAATTGCGCCGGGTGAAGCGAGGGGAGGTCATGCTGACCTCGTCAGCAGGTCGGCAGCTCGGAGCGAGAGGGCGGCGGTGGTGAGCGAAGGATTGGCGCTGCCGACCGTTGGAAACACGGAATTGCCTACGACAACCAGATTACGCGTGTCATGGTGGATAAGACCGGAATCGACGACGGAATCTTCGCGCGTGCGGCCCATGCGCGTGGTGCATTGAATGTGGCTGGCCGTCAGGGTCTCGCGGTACGTAATCGATTCTACCGGCAAGGAGCCCAACAAATCTGGCAAGGCCGCCAAGAATGCCTCACGCCCGCGCACGGCATAATCGGACCATTCGAAGGGTTCCGCCGTCGCGAACTCACCATCGCTGGCAAGTATTCCACACTCTTCGCGCGGCAAATCCTCGATATAGGCGTGGACCGGCATCGCCTCCCGCCAGCGGCCCCATTCGGTGCGCAGCCCTTCGACCATGCGGTTCTCAATCAACACCAGGGCCGACCCACGCTCGCGCCTATGCTCCCCGTCCATGAGCGACACGTTAAATCCCGTCGTCGCGGTGCCGCCGTCAAAGTGGCGTAGGCCATCGAGTTTCACCTCAACGGAAACCAACATTTTCTCGCACAAATAGCGGCCCAAGCCGTGCCCGCCCAAGCCGGATCGCAACATGATCCAGGGCGAATAGATTGCGTTGGCGCCGAGCACGAACAAATCGCCACGGGCTGCGTATTCGCGGCCATCCTTGGTGAAGATGGCGCCGCGCACGCTCCCCGCTTCTGCGTCGAGCCGATTCACTTTGGCGCCAAGCACGATCTCAACACGTGGGTCGCTTAACACGCCGTCCAGCGAGTTAAGCGCGGTGAATTTCGCGTCTTGCGGACAGAGATTGCAGATTGCGCTGGCGCAGCAGGCGCCGCGTGCACCGAGCGGCTGGCGAAGGCGCGCGCTTGGGATCGCGAAATGCCGATCCGGCATCTGCCGTTTGAGTATGCGGTCGGCGGTGGTGAGATGATGGGCAGGGGCAGGATAGCGCCCCAAGCCTGGATAGACCGCGCCAAGATCTCCCGGCCCGGCCACCAGCATGATGCGTTCCGCTTCGGTGTAGTATTCGGCGAGATCATCATAACCAATCGGCCAATCGACGCCGACGCCATAGCGGGTCTTCATGGCGAAATCGGAGGGATGTAGGCGCGGCGAAAGCCCCCACCAGCAATTGGTGCCGCCGCCTAGTCCAATTGTGAAGAGCCAGGGTTTGGCGCCGCGATTATCGAGTGCGTTGGTCTGATCGATTGCTGCGTTGCGTACGTTGTCGAGTTGCCATTGGTGAGTGTGGTGCGCGCCCCATTCAAGGATGAGCACGCGCGCGCGCCGCCTCCGCTCCAGATATTTCTTGACGAAGAAGAGCGATCCGAAACCGGAGCCAATCACGACCAGGTCGTGTTCACTTTCGGCTACTGAAGCTTCAACAAGGCGCACAATGCGCTCCCCGACTCAAGATCTGCTTTTCGCTGCGCTTATTGCCGATGCGCGCGCCGCTCGCGCCACAGCGTTGTCGGCGTCTGCAACCAATTGGAACCCATCCGTGGGTCTGGCGGCGATGTCGGGCCATTTCGCCGGCGGCCTCGGCCAGACCGTTCTTCGGTAATAATAGTGCGAGGGCCAAGTCAGCACGCTCATCGCGTAGTCAGCGAGCGATGGCCGATAGCCGCGCTCGCGCAACAGCGCGAGGTCACGGCGTGCGATTTCGCCGCGTCCGCCGATGAACCGCCACAGCAACCGCCTGTAGGTTCGCATCAACTGCATGCGCAGAATTCGGCGATACTCCGCGCTACTAAGCGCTCCCGGGCCATAGCGCTCGACCCTAACCAAATGCTCCCATTGCTGGGGCGACACCTTGTTGGTCCAAGTGGAGGTCAGCGACGCATCGTGCGCCAGTGTGTCGAAGAGCGGCTCATGCACCCACCCGACGCGCCCCCCTTTTGAAAGGACACGGAACGCGGTCTCCGCATCGAAGGCCACCACGCCGGGGCGAAAGAAAGGCTCGCTGTCCCGCGAGTCGATGCGATACATGAGGTGGTGGAAGGGAATGTCGGCCGTGTCGGAAAAAATGCGCGCCAACATGTTGCTGGCCTCAAAGACCCCGCTAGACGAGGGAAGGTTGGACCAACGCGCGACGCCATTAACACGATCTTGCGCGCCGACGATGCGCACATCAGCAGCGCTTTGCGCGACCGCGACCATTTTTTCGATGGCGTCTGGGTCCATGCCGTCATCGGCGCAGAGGATCTTGAAATATGCCGCCTCCGCCGGAACCATCCGCACAGCCCCGCTCCAATTCGCCGGCGCCGGCAGCAGTTCGACATTGCGTTTGGTCAGGATCGGGACGTCACGTGCTTGAAACCTGGCGATGATTGCCGCGGTGTCGTCCTTGCTGGAATTGTCGAGCACCACATGCACGAGCGGACGATAGGTTTGCGCCTGCACAGCCTCCATCGCGCCGGCGAGGAATTTGCCGCCATTGTAGACTGGCGTCACGATCGCGATCAGAGGCCGCTCGGCGCTCATGCCGCATCACTTAAGGCGCAACAATTGGAACCGCTCCGGGCATGCATTGTGAGGTTAATCAAAGGCATAGGAGCAAATATTCATGGTAAGAGACGCGGCGAGGTCCCGAGCATGTGTGCGGCTGGGCTGTTGGAGGGTCAAGATAAATCCCTCACGGAACCGCCAAACGCGGCGCGCACTATGCGGCGCCCTCGTGCGCCATCGCTGGCGGCGCTGACGC
>JANNFH010000459.1:0-3587 GCA_031379565.1 Alphaproteobacteria bacterium | reverse complement strand
GCTGGAATCGAGCGCGCGCGCGCCCGCCGCGAGCGCAGCGCCGGCGCGGGTGCGGGCGAGGTCCTCGGCCAGCAAAACCGGCGCGGCTTCGGCGTCAGGGCGCACTAGGATTGAAACGCCGTCACGACCGTTTGGGTCAGCCAAGCGCGCGGCGGCATCGAGCGCGTCGAGCGCGGCCTGGCTGGGCGCGCCGGCAATGCCGAGCTTGGCGCCCGCGGCGAGCAGCGTTTGCGCGCGTGTAACGGCTTTCAATTCATCCGCGCCGGCGGTTGGCCAATGAATCAACGCTGCGGAAACAGCGATCTCTGCGCCGTCGGCGAGTGCGGCGCGGATTAAGGGCGGGTCGAAACTGATGTGGGCTTCGCTCATCAAGCGCTCGATCTCGTCGGCGAGCCCGGGATCCTCGGCCCATTGCCCTAGCCTTACGGCCACGCGCTCGATGGCGGTGATGATCGACGGGCCGTCTGCGTCCTGACTCACCAGCCCGGAATTAAGCGCCGCCACCGCCATGGCGTCGGTCCAACCCGCGGGGGTCGCGGCGTCGGCGCGTTCGGTATCGGCGTCATCATCGAAATCGCGGGCCATCGGCACTCTCCCATGCGACGGCCAGCATGCCCGTTCACGGGCTCTTAATCAATATGTAGTGTCTCGAAACCGAAACCTCCCCCAGATGTTGTTTCGTATGCGTACTGGACGGGTAGAGGGCTGTTGGCCATAAGTAGCGCCGCCAAATCGCCGGATCGGGAACAGAATTCAGCCCATGCTCAAGCGCATCTTCACCTGGTGGAATGGAGCGACCCTTGGGGCGCTATTCGACATTCAGCGCCGGGGCGTGCTCGTGGGCCAAGACGATCAAGGCAATCGCTATTTCGAGGAACGCCGGCCTAGCCTGGAAGGGCGCAGGCGCCGTTCGGTGATTTATAACGGGTTGGCTGAAGCTTCCCGCGTGTCGCCCGATTGGCGCGGCTGGATGCAACACACGGTGAACGATCCGCCGACCACATCACCCCGGCCTCGCAAGGCATGGGAAAAGCCGCATCTGCCCAACCAGACCGGCAGCGTGCGCGCCTATCGGCCGAAAGGCTCGCTGGCGCGCGGCGGCCTGCGGGCGGCGGCGGCGAGCGATTACGAAGCTTGGAAACCGGATTCGGGAGCCTGATCGGCGATGAATTGGGAACGCTGGGGCGAAACATTTTTGGGCGGCGCGGTAGCCCTGGTCGCGGTTGGCTTCTTCGCCTTCGCCGCCGGGCAATCGGGGCAATCGGGCGGCGGAGGCTATGATCTGACGGCGCGGTTTCAACGCGTCGATGGCATTGCCGTTGGTTCAGATGTGCGCGTGTCGGGTGTGAAGGTTGGCGTAGTACGCACGGTCGCGCTCGACCCGGCGACATACATGGCGCAGCTGACCATGGCGATTGATCCAAGCGTGCTTGTGCTCGACGATTCCACCGCGCGCATCGCCTCCGATGGCTTGCTGGGCGGGGCCTATGTGGCGATCGAACCGGCCGGGCTGGACCCGCTGGCTGCGGGCGCGGAGATACCGAACACGCAAGGAGCTGTCGATTTGCTGACGCTGTTTGGCAGTTTTGCTCAGGGGCAAGGGCAAGGTGAAAACCAGACTCAGAATGAGGGCGCTGCGCCATGAAGCGATTGTTGGTCGCCGCTTTTGTGTTGCTCGTCGCCGCGGCGGCGCCCGCTTACGCCGAACGCGCGGTAATCCGCGGGCTCGACAAAGTCACTGGCCACGCCCGCGATTACACGCTGACGCTCGGGCGCGCGGCGCGCATCGGCACGCTCGAAGTCATCGCCCGCTCGTGTGACAAGAACCCGCCGGAGGAGCGCCCCGAAGTGCGCATCTATGTCGAAGTGTTCGACCATCCCCCGGTTACGGAAACCCAGCCCGCCGCCGCGCGGGTGGAACTGTTCCACGGCTGGCTGTTTGCATCGAGCCCCGGCCTGAGCGCGGTCGAACACCCCGTGTTCGACATCTGGGCGATCGACTGCCGGGATTGACCTGACTCAGATCACATCCCGTCATTCCGGGGCGTGCGCAGCACGAACCCGGAACCCAGGGCAACCGCGCCACCCTACGATCCACTGGGTCCCGGGTCTCGCTCCGCTCCCCCGGAATGACGGCGCGAGCTTTCCACGATCTCGATCAGCTCCGCCCCGCTGGCATTTTCAGGCAACGCGGCGAAAACGCTTTTTGCCTCGAGCGCTGCGCCCAGAAGCGCATGAAAAATTCGTCGCGGCAGCGTCTGTGCGCCGAATTGTTCGAGGTGAGTGGTTGTGAATTGTGCGTCGAGCAGGCGAAAGCCGCCGTATTTCAAGCGCGCCACGAGATGCACGAGCGCTGCCTTGCTGGAATCCTTGGCGCGCGAGAACATGCTTTCCCCGAAGAAGACGCCGCCCAGCGCTACGCCGTACAAGCCGCCGACGAGTTCGCCGCCAAGCCGCGCTTCGACGCTGTGCGCCAAGCCGCGGGCGTGGAGATCGGCGTAGAGCGCGCGGATGTCGGCGTTGATCCAAGTGTCGTCGCGGTTGGGCGCGAATTCGGCGCAGCACGCCATCACGGCGGCGAAGTCACGATCGACCGTGAACGAAAAATGGCCCGACCGCAGCGTCCGTTTCAGCCGCCTTGGAACGTGGAACGCGTCGAGCGGCAAGATGCAGCGCCATTCTGGATCGACCAGAAAAACCCCGTCGTCCTGGCGGCTCTCGCCCATGGGAAAAACCCCGCGCCGGTAGCAGGCAATGAGGTCTTCGGGTGTGAACGGCTTCATGGATGGTAGAATGCCCGTATTGGCAGGTGCTGAAAATCACTTGTTCGAGCTTGGGGCCAAGGCAAAATTTGGCGTCCGCGACGAGGAGGGCGCGCCCATGTGCCGCAACATCAAGACGCTTCACAATTTCGCGCCGCCCGCCAGTGACGAGGAAGTGCGCGCCTCGGCGCTGCAATTCGTGCGTAAATTGAGCGGTTTTAGTGCGCCGTCCAAGGCCAATGAAGCTGCCTTCGATCGCGCCATTGAGGAGGTGTTTGCCTCGGCGCGGCGCCTAATCGACTCGTTGGAAACGCACGCGCCGCCGCGCGACCGGGAAACCGAAGCGAAAAAGGCCCGCGCGCGGGCCGCTGAGCGCTTTGGGCGGCCGGTGAGCGGCTAGCCCGCCGCCTGCGCGTCCGCCTTCGCTTTCAGGTGCTTTTCCAGCCAATGGATCGAATAATCGCCGTTGACGACGTCGTCCTCGCGCATCAGCGCGCGGAACAGCGGCAGCGTGGTTTCGACGCCGGTGATGACCATTTCGTCGAGCGCGCGGCGTAACCGCATCAGGCACTCGCCGCGGTCGCGGCCATGGACGATCAGCTTGCCGATCAGTGAGTCATAATTCGGCGGCACCGAATAGCCGGCGTAGATGGCGCTATCGAGCCTAACGCCGAGGCCGCCAGGTGGATGGTAGCTGCTGATCGTGCCGGGCGAAGGGCGGAAGGTTTCGGGATTTTCCGCATTGATGCGGCACTCGATGGCGTGGCCGTGGAATTTCACGTCCTTCTGCTTCACCGACAACGGCGCGCCATCGGCGATGCGGAT
>JANNFH010000454.1:0-3983 GCA_031379565.1 Alphaproteobacteria bacterium | reverse complement strand
TTTGGCCGCGCGCTCGAACACTGGATGATTCCGGTTTTTGAGGGCCAGCCCTACGTCTTTGCCGCGCCACAAGAACGGGTGTTGCGCGGCGCTGCGGCACGGCTGGCCGATGTTGGCGGGCCACTGCATCCAGACCAGCGCATCGAGATCATGTTCGACCTGATCTTGCGCGCGCCGTTGGCGGCGATCAGCCACGAGGAGCGCGCGTTCCTGGCCGCCGCGATCCACCACCGCTACACCAAGGCCCCGCCGCGTCACGCCCAGGCTTATCTTCGCCTGTTGACCCCAGAGCGCCAAGCCGCCGCTGCGGCGCTTGGCGCGACGCTGCGCCACGGCGCCGATTTATCTGGGCGAAGCGAGACCTTATTGGCGAAATTCGAGGCGGGGGCGGCTGACGGCAAGTTGGTTTTGACGGTCCACAAATCTGTTGCCCACCTTGTTACCGAAACCGCCAGCCGACGGCTCGACGCGGTCTCAGCCGCGCTTGGCTTGGCGGCCGAGGTGCGTTTCATCTGAGCGCAAGGAGGGACGCGATGGGGAAGCTCGATATTATCGAGGCTGACGGGTGCGCGGTGCGCCGTGCGCCGGGGCTGTTGCGCCTCAACGGCGTTGGCGTGACAACGGGCGGCGCCGTCCGCGATCCGGAACTGAATGGAATGCACCTACAATCGGTGTGGTTCACCTTCTTGTTCATTCCGGTGTTCATGGTGGGCGTTTACTTGGCGTCGCATCCTCGCCGCAGCGACGGAACATCCGACATCAGCTCGTTTCGATTCCATCGCAAGCTAACGCTGCGCGGATTAAAGGCCGCTTATGGGCGCGGCCTGCTGTGCGAGGTCGTGGCGGCCTCGGCGTGGACCTATCTGAAGGAAGCGGCGTGGGTGTTTGGCGTTATCGCGGTGTTGCTCACGATCGCGTTGCCGTTCGTGTTTTGGATGCAAAGTGGGCAGGGAAAGCCGTGAGCCGAGGCAGAGCCTTTACCGAAGCGCCGCACACGGCTAACACGCGGCGGCCATGAGCAATACCCCTCCCGACCGGCTCTCGGTCGATCCGCAAAGCCCGCACTACGATGAAGCCGCGTTGGCGCGCGGCGTTGGTATTCGTTTCAAGGGCGCCGAGAAAACCAACGTCGAGGAATATTGCGTCAGCGAGGGCTGGGTGCGTTTGGCGGTGGGCAAATCCGTTGATCGCCGCGGCAAGCAGCTGACGATCAAATATTCGGGGCCAGTGGAGCCCTATTTCCAGGATGTCGCCAAAGAGCAGACCTAATTCGCCTGGGCGATGGCGCAGGGCGCTCGCCGGTGGCGCTGGTATCTTGTTTAATGAGACTGGTCGCGTCCATCTTGGCTGGCCGCGGCCCTGTGTGTGAAACATTTGGCTGAAGGCGCAGGAGCATTTTTATGCGGCATCGCTGGCTCCACGCACTGGGTCTCGGCTTGGCGCTGGCGCTCACCGCGGCCTGCCAGACGACGGCGCCAAACACACCGCCAGCGGCGCAGGCGCTCGATGGGCGGCTGGCCGCACTCGCGGCCGAATCCGGCGCGCCGGGACTTGTCGCAGGGGTGTACCGCGAGGGGCGGTTGACGGCGGTCTATGACTGGGGCGGAGCGGATTGCGCCGGAAACGGCGTGATCGACCCCGCGGCGGATTTTGAAATTGGCTCGATCTCAAAGCACATGAGTGCGGTGGGGTTGTTGTTGCTGTGGGAGCAACACCGTGTCGATCTGGACGCCGCGCTCGGCGCCTATCTCAGCGACGTTCCCGAAGCGTGGGGGCGCGTCACGCTGCGCCAATTGCTTACCCACACGAGCGGGGTTCCTGATTATGAGGAGGCCGGCGGTTACGGCGTTTACGAAACATCGCCGACCCCACAGCAAATTTTTGACATCGTTCGAGACAGGCCGCTCGATTTCGAACCTGGGACGCAATGGAATTATTCGAATACCGGATATGTGTTGCTGAGCCTGGTGATCGAGCGCGTCTCAGGCATGCATTTTGGCGAGTACATGCAGGCGAATGTGTTCGCGCCGCTGCGCATGATGGGCACATTCGAGAGCGGCTATGGGCCGGCGGACGCGGTGCTGGCGCAGGGCTGCAGGCCGGGCGAAGGCGAAGCCGCCGCGCGTATCCCGGTGCGGCCGATTTCGGAGGCCAGCACCTATGGCGCCGGGGGCATCTATTCGACCGTGGCGGACTGGGCGCGATGGTATGATGCGCTTAACACCGGCGCTTTGCTTTCGCCCGCGGCGATGCGGGAAATGTTCACGCCTGTGACGCTGCCGGACGGCTCGGTCACTGGGTACGGCTTCGGCATGGAAGTGCAAGATTTTCGCGGCGAGCCGCGGCGCGGCCATAGCGGCCAAACTCAAGGCTTCGTCGCCGATTATGCGAGCTTTCCAAACCGGCGTCTGGCCATCTTGGTTTTGGCCAATACTTATGGCGCCGACACCAGCCCTCTCATGCAGGCGCTGCAGCTGCGAGAAATGCCCGACCTTCGCTATGAGAGGCTTGTCGTTCCGCTAGACCCCGACCCGCCACGCAGCGCGCTTATTCGCCGTGCGCTCGAACAGGCGGTCCTAAACCGCGGCGGGACCGACCTGCTGAGCGACCACATGCGCGCCTTCGCCACCAGCGCCGATGCGGCGCCTCTGCGGGCGCAACTTCAGGACGTCCTCGTCGATATGGCTCGCTTTGAATTTCTGCGCGCGAGTGCGCCGGCGAACGGAAATTACATGCGCTATCTCTACCGCGCCACCGGCTCCCGCGGAGCGAGCCAGTACATCACGGTGGCTTGGCTTGATGGGAAGTTGCTAAGGCTCCGCCGCGAAGTCGAATGATTCCTAAGGCAGATCGAGCACGGTGACTTTGCCGTGTTTAAGTTGAAGCGCGATTTTTCCGTGCTTCAGCGCCAGCGCTCGTTCGCCGAACACTTTGCGCCGCCAGCCTTGCATCGCTTCGACATCGGCGTCGTCATTGGCGGCGATGGCCTCAAGGTCGGCGGCGGACGCAATCAGACGCGGTGCGACCTGGTTGGCCTCCGCTTCATGGCGCAGCAGCACTTTGAGCAATTCCACGGTTGGTCCGATGCCGGACGGCAGTGGCGGGCCGCGCTCAATTCTATGGGCGACGCGGTTGGTATCGGCGAAGGCGCGCTCAAACGCTTGGACCAGCTCTTGCGCCGCGCGGGAATTGCCGAAGCCCCGCGGCACCGCGCGCATGCGGTCAAAGTCGGCTGATGTTTTCGGGCGTTGCTCGGCGATCTCGTAAAGCGCCTCATCCTTGACGACACGCCCGCGCGGCACGTCGCGCGCCTGGGCCTGGCGCTCGCGCCAAGCGCAGGCGACTTGCAAGCCCAGCACGTAATCGGGCGTCGTCTTGCGCAGTTTCAGCCGCTTCCAGGCGTTTTCAGGCGTGGTGTCGTAAATGTTGGGATCGGAGAGTTTGGCGTGCTCCTCGTCCAGCCAAGCGGAGCGGCCTTCGCTTTCGAGCTGTTGGCGCAGGCGCGGATAGACGTCGCGCAAATGAGTGACGTCGGCGAGCGCATACACAAGTTGCGCCTCCGAGAGCGGCCGGCGGCTCCAATCGGTGAAGCGTGAGGACTTGTCGAGGCGGCGCTTCAGCACCTGGCTCACCAAGGCGTCGTAGGCGATCGAATCGCCGTACCCGCACGCCATCGCCGCGATCTGGGTGTCGAACAGGGGGGCGGGCAGCGCGCCGGCGAGTTTGAGGAAAATCTCCAGGTCTTGCCGCGCGGCATGGAACACTATGAGAATGGATCGGTCGGTCATCAATTGGAGGAAGGGCGCCAGATCGAGCCCAGGCGCCATCGGATCAATCACCGCTTCCACGCCCTCCGCAGCGGCTTGGATCAGGCAAAGTTTCGGCCAATAAGTCGTCTCGCGCATGAATTCGGTGATTGATCCGATGGCGCCTGGGCTCGATCTGGCGCCCTTCCTCCAATTGATGACCGACCGATCCATTCT
>JANNFH010000412.1:0-7771 GCA_031379565.1 Alphaproteobacteria bacterium | reverse complement strand
GCCGGCGGCATGATAAGCGTGTGGCGCCTCGTAGATGGTTTGCAGGTCGCGCGCCTCGATCACCGCGCTTTCGCGCACGTTGCAGAACAGCGCGATTTTCTTTTTCTCATCTTCGGGGATCGGGCGGTCGCAACGGCAGAGCAGCAGGTTGGGCTGAATGCCGATCGAGCGCAGTTCTTTGACGCTGTGCTGGGTTGGCTTGGTCTTCATCTCGCCAGCGGAGGGGATGTAGGGCAGCAGCGTAAGATGCACGAACGCTGCTTGCTGAGGTTCAAGCTCCTGGCCCAATTGGCGGATGGCTTCAAAGAAGGGCAGCCCTTCGATATCGCCCACCGTGCCGCCGATTTCGCACAACACGAAATCGGCGCCGCCATGGTCGGAGAGCACGAATTGCTTGATCGCGTTGGTGACGTGCGGAATCACCTGCACCGTCGCGCCGAGATAATCGCCGCGCCGCTCCTTGGTGATGATGTCCTGGTAGATGCGCCCGGTGGTGATGTTGTCGGCTTGCGTGGCCGAGACGCCGGTGAAGCGCTCATAATGGCCAAGATCGAGATCGGTCTCCGCGCCGTCATCGGTCACAAACACTTCCCCGTGCTGGTACGGGCTCATCGTGCCGGGATCGACATTGAGGTAGGGGTCAAGCTTTCGCAGGCGGACCTTGTAGCCACGCGCTTGCAGCAAGGCGCCTAGAGCGGCGGAGGCGATGCCCTTCCCTAAGGAAGAGACCACCCCGCCGGTGATGAACACATAGCGCGCCATTCAAATTCCAAACGCCCGCACGACCGGTTCTCGACCGTGCTGCTCCCGCGATAACAGCGGATGCTTACTGGTCTGGGCCGGCGCGTTCGCGCCGGACGGCCTCAACCGCGTCAGCTTGGCTCGATTCGGGGGTCAATTGGCTAACCGGCCCATCGGCTTCGAGCGACCCGCCAGCGCCCGACGTATTCGGGATGTTTAGCGCCGGGAGCCTCGCGCCTGTGGTGGTGGAAGCCGCAGGCTGGGTCGTCGCCGCCGCGGCAGGCCGCGGGTTGGTGGTGACCAGGGCGCCGACTGGGGGGCGGACGACGGCCGCCGGAGGCGGACTGGCCGCAGGCTGATTCAGCGTGGTGTTCGTCGTGCGCGGCTGCTGCGCCGCCGCCTGCTGCACTGAAGCGCCACGCTGCGCGGTCGCCGCCGGTAACGGCGCGGCCGTCGCGGGCCGGGCCTCAACCGGGCCTGCCCGCGTGCTGGCGGCGGCCGCAGCCGGAGCCAGAGAAATCGAGGAGGCCCGCGCGGGCAGTTCCGCCGACGCTTGTTGCGCTGCCGGAGCAATCTGAAGTGCGTTGCCTTCGAGGGGATCGGGCGTGGTCTGGGGCGGCGGCGCTGGTGGTTGCGCCGCCGGTCGCGAAATAGAGGCTGGCAGAGCATCGAACACCGAGCGGCTCTCGCTCGATTGCGCCGTGCCTGAAATCATCGTCAGCGTCAGCGAGGTAACCAGAAAGAAGCCCCCGGCAACCGAGGTCATCTTGGCGAGCGCGTCCGCCGCGCCCCGCCCGCTCATCAGCGAGCCGCCTCCGCCACCGCCCATGCCCAGCGCACCCCCTTCGGAGCGCTGCCCCAAACCCAATCCAATCAGACCGATGCACACGATGAGGTGCAGCGTCAAAACGATCATAGCCATGTCCTGGCGGTCTCCTGGATGCGGTGCGAAACGGGCTCTTAGCCGAGCCTTGGCCCAATTGCCAGTAAACTACGCTGCGAGCTACGCCGCGCCCGCAGCTGGGTGCGCCAAGATGATGGCCGAAAAGTCGGCGGCTTTGAGGCTGGCTCTCCCCACGAGGGCGCCGTCCACATCCTCGCAGGCGAAGATTTCCGCGGCGTTCTTGGGGTTGACCGAGCCGCCATAAAGAATGCGTACCCCTTCCCCGACCGCGCCGTAGCGCTGTTTGAGGCCCCCGCGCAGGAGGCTGTGAACTTCGGCGATTTCAGCCAAGGTCGGCGTTGAAGTGCCGCCAACGGCCCAAACCGGCTCGTATGCAATGACGAGTTCGCCGGCCGCCTCGGGGATGGCGCCTGCCAGCTGGCGAGCCACCACCTCCGCCACCTTGCCCGCCTGGCGCTCAGACAGCGTCTCGCCAAGGCAGACAATCGGCGTAATCGCCGCCGCCTGTGCTGCCTCGGCCTTTTGCCGCACCAACGTATCGCTCTCGCCGTGGAATTGGCGCCGCTCGGAATGGCCGACAATGACATAGCGTGCGCCCACATCCGCCAGCATGGCGGCGCTGACCTCGCCGGTGCGGGCGCCATCGGCGGCTGAACCGCTGCAATCTTGCGCGCCGATCACGATCGGTCCGTCCTTTGCCGCCCACGCCAACATTGCCACGTAAGCCGTCGGCGGGCAGATCAGCACGTCGAGCGCCTCGGCTGCCCGGCCCAGATTCGCCTTCAGCGCGCCGAACTCAGCCAAATCGGCGCGTCGGCCGAACATCTTCCAATTACCCGCGATCAGCGCTTTCCGCACCCTCAATTCCCCCTCTGCTTTGCGTCGCGCTAGACTGATTGCCCCACCTAGGCGGCCTCTCTATGGTCCCGCGCGCCTCGACACTTATCGGATGCCCTCATGCTTAGACAAATGCGAACTTTTAGCCGCTCTTGGGTCGCCAATGCGCTGCTGCTGCTGCTGGTGGGCGCGTTCGCGATCTGGGGCATCAACGATGTGTTCAGCGGCGTCGGCAGGCAAGATGTCGCCAAGGTCGGCGGGCGTTCCATTAGCCCGGCGCAACTGAGCCGGGAAATGGAACTGACGCTGCGCGCCCAACGCCGCCAGGGGCGCAACATGTCTCAGGAAGAGGCAGTCGAAGCCGGCATGCATACGCGCCTGCTTGAATCCATGATCACACGCGCGGCGATGGGGCATTATTCCGATCAACTCGGCGTCAGCGCCAGCGATGCTCAGGTGGCCGAGCGCATTCGCCAGATTCCGGCAGTCATGAATCCCTTGACCAACACCTTCGATGAAAGCGCCTACGCCCAATTCCTGAACGAGTACCGGTACACACGCCCCGAATTCGAAACCGAGATGCGCAGCGATATCAGCACAGAAATGTTGCGTCACGCCTTGACCGTGGGCGTCCGCGCCCCATCCAGCTTCGGCGCCTTGGTGCTGGCCTATGAGAGTGAGACGCGAGTGATTAGCGTGGCCGAGGCGCCGGCCTCGCTCGCCGGCAATATTCCTGCCCCCACCGACGCTCAAATCCTTGCCTTCTACGAAGACAATCGCGCATCGCTGCAAGTGCCGGAATATCGCGCGCTGACGCTGGTCTACGCCCGCGTGCAGGATTTCGCGGCGCGCATCGACGTGCCCGAACAACGCCTGCGCGAGGAATTTGACGCGCGCCGCGCTTCACTGACGCAGCCCGAACGGAGAACCTATTTCCGTATCGCCGCCCAAACCGAGGCGCAAGCGCAAGACGCCGTCGCGAGGCTTGGCCGCGGCGACGCGCCGAACACGGTGGCCCAGGCGCTCGGCTTGCAAATGACGCGGGCCGAAAACCAGACCCGCGAGCAGGTCACCGACGGCGCCGTCGCCGCGGCGGTGTTCTCGCTTGCGCGCGGGCAAGCGCGCGCGGTGCAAGCCTCGCTGTCGCCTTGGGCCGTGGTGCGGCTCGAAGCCGTTGCGCCCGCGACCGCGCCAGATTTCGCCGCCGCGCGCGATGCGCTGCACCTAGAAATCGCCAATGAAGAAGCCGGCGAATTGCTCAACGCGGCGGTGAGTAGCTTTGAAGACGCACGCGCTGGCGGGGCCTCGGCGGCGGACGCTGGGCGCAGCGCTGGCCTCCATGTGGTGACCCTCACCGCGACCGACGCGGAAGGACGCGCCGCCAACGGCCAGCCGCTGGTCGAGCTTGCCGACCAAACCGAATTGCTCGCCTCCGCCTTCGCCACCCCGGAAGGTGAAGCCAGTGACTTCACGCCGATCGGCGACGCCGACGTGGTCGTTTCGGTTGACCGCGTCATCCCCGCGAGCACGCGTCCGCTCGAACAAGTCAGGCCGCAATTGATTGTTGGTTGGACCGCGCGGGAGCGGGCGCGGCGGCTACAGCAAATCGCCGACGACGTCGCCGCGGCGGTCAGCGGGGGGCAAAGTTTTACAGCCGCCGCAAGGGCGCAGCGTGTCGCTATCCTTGTGGCGTCGCGTCCAATTGACCGCCAGGCAGCTTCCCAATTGCCGGCGCGTCGGCTGGGCGCGCTGATTTTTTCCGCGGCGCAAGGTCAAGTCGTCAACGATGTCCGTGTCGATGGCGGCGCTGTCATCATCGCCCATGTCGAACGCATCGAGCGTGTCGATCCCGCTTCCGCCCCGCAAATGCTGGAGGCCGCGCGCGCGCAGATCCAAGAGGTGCTAGCGGGCAGCCTCGATGAGGCCGCCGCCGCCGATGTTGTCACCCACGCCCATCCGACCCGTAACGAAGCGCTGATCGGGCGGATGTTCAACACTGGCGCGGGCGCTGAAGAAGGCGCTCAACCGTAAGCACGCTGGATCGTAGCCTGGCCTTGACGGCGTTGCCGGAACGGATATAGAACAGCTTCGCGTTCACTCTTTGGTCCCTGCCGCGGGGACGGCTGTTTTTGGCTGGGGCAACATGCTGACCGCGAAACAAAAAGAACTGCTGCTTTACATCCACGAGCGCATCAAGGAGAGCGGCGTCTCTCCCTCGTTCGATGAGATGAAAGAGGCGCTCGATCTGGCATCCAAATCGGGCATTCACCGTTTGATCACTGCGCTCGAGGAGCGCGGCTTCCTGCGCCGCTTGCCCCATCGCGCCCGAGCGCTGGAGGTCTTGAAACTTCCGGAATCGGCAACCCCGGCGGCCGGGTCAGGCGCGCGCGCCGGAAGCGGCGGCTTCGCTGGCGCTATCGGCGCCAAGGATGGCGGCATTCCTATTCTCGGGCGGATCGCCGCTGGCGCTCCGATCGAGGCGCTGCAAAATGAAATCGGGCGCGTGCCGGCGCCTGCTGATTTAGGCCCAGGCGAGCATTTTGCCCTTGAAGTAAAAGGGGATTCGATGATCCAAGCGGGCATCCTCGAAGGCGACGTCGTGATTTTGCGTCGCGGCGACAGCGCCGAAAGCGGCGACATCGTCGTGGCTTTGATTGACCAGGAAGAAGCCACCCTGAAACGGCTGCGCAAGCGCGGCAATTCGATCGCGCTTGAGGCTGCCAATCCCGCCTATGAGACGCGTATTTTCGGGCCCGACCGGGTGCATATCCAGGGCAAGCTCGTGGCGATGATACGCCGCTATTCTTGATCGGCTGACGCCAGTGAAGGGGTCCATGGGCGCTGCACGCGCGCGGACCAAGCGCGTTCAACACGCCCGTCTGGGTAGATGACACCCCCGCCGCGCTGGGCGAGGTTATCCGCATCGATCAGCGCGCCGAGGGCGCAGAATCGTTGGTAATCTGGTGGCGCGGGGAGTCGCGTGAGCACGAAGGCGCCGGCGCTGCAAGCGATGGCAAAGCCGGAATCTGAGATCACGACCGCCATCTGGCTCCCGCCGCTGTCGCGCCACACGCAAGCGCTCGCACCACAAGCTTCTGGCGGCGCCAGGCGTTCGGTTTCAGCCGGCGCCAAGCCCAGCATCGGCCCGAGCCGATCACGCGCAAAGGTTGATCGCCCCGCCCCCGCGATCAACGTCCAATGCACTTCATTTCCTTCCGCTGCCTGCGCGAACACCGCGCGTAAATCCGGGTCGAAGGCGACCACCGGGCGCGGCGCACGCAGATAGAGCCCGATCGAGACGGCGAGGATCGCCACCCCCCCCAGCGCAGCGCACCGCGCCACAGACATGCCCAGAGCAGCGCGACCACGCAGGCGATGAATGCCGCGTCTGGGGGCTTCGGCAGCGCGCGAACCGCTTCCGGGCGTGACCCGAAGGCTTCACCGATGGCAGCCACCAGATCGAGCCCGCTCGCCATCATTCCAAGCGGCGCGTCGGCGAGCCCAAACGGCGCCAGCACTGCGGCCATCGCCGCGGCCGGCGCCACTAGGAACGACATGATTGGCGCGGAAACCAGGTTGGCGGCCAACGCGTAGATCGAAAAGCGCTGGAAATGGTAGATCGCGAACGGATCGGTGGCGAGCCCAGCCACGAGGCTCACGCAAATCACCCCGCCGAGCGCACGCGAACTCCATTGCAGCGCCCCGATGATTGGGCCGGGTGTTGGCAGATCGGATTCGTGTGGCGCCCGGCGCAGCATTTCAAACAGCGCCACCAACGCCATCGTCGCCGCAAACGACATTTGAAAGCCGGGCTCGATCACCGATTCCGGAAACAGCAGCACAACGATGACAGCGGCAAGCGCCAAGCCGCGCATGGAAATCGCCGGGCGGTCGAGCAAAATCGCGCCGAACGCCACCCCCGCCATCACGAACGAGCGCAGCGCCGGCACGCTTGATCCCGAAATAACGAGGTAGAGCGCCAGCGCCGCCAGCGCACCGATCGCGGCGAGCTTTTTCACCGGCCACCGAAGTGCAAGCGGCGCGATCAGCGACAGGCCCCAGATCAGCGCCGCGAACACGATCCCGCCAACCACGCTCATGTGCACGCCCGACACCGACAACAGATGCCCCAGCCCTGAATTCTGCAAATTGGTGTTGGTCGTCTGGTCGATGGGGCTGCGATCGCCAGCCACCATCGCCGCCGCGATCGCTCCCCCTCGTCCCGGCGCTGCCGCCTGGATCGCGGCTGAGAGATCATAGCGCAGCGCCGCCAAACGAAGCCGCTGGCGGTCCATCCACGCCGGCGGCGCGGGTAATTCGATCGGGCGACAACGCCCGAAGGCAAATCCGGTCGCGCCCAAACGTTCGAAATAGGCGCGTCGGGCGAAATCGTAACCGCCTGGCGCCAGGGCGCCAGCGGGGCCCCCGAGCACGGCGCGGCAGCGCGCGGCGCGCCCCGGCGTGAGCATGCCGGCTTGCGGAACCGACACACGCACATAGCGCGGCGGCGCGCTCGCGCCTTCAAGGCTAGCAACCAGCAATCGCAGCCGCGGTCCCGCTACACTGGGCTCAAGCGCCACCACCCAGCCCTCGACACGGACTGGTTCTTCACTGGCAAGGAAAGGCGCCGCGGCGACGCTGGCGGCGCGCACCTGGGCGGCGATGAGCCCGAGGCCGATGGATGCGGCAAACGCGAGCAGACCGGCCAAAATTCGCCGCACGATCATGGCGGCGCCGTCGCGACCGGGGCTCGGCCAAAAAGCGCAAAGGCTCGCTGCAAGCGTCCCCGCGACCATGAGCGCCGCACCAAACCAAATTGGCGGGTCGGTGGGCGCGGTCAGCCAGCATGCCGCGCCCGCAATCAATCCGAGCGGCAGCCACAGCACCCAGCGGTCGCGCTGCAGGGCGAACGCCTCTGCCAGCGCGCGGCTAGGAGACAAGCCCCGCGCCGTGCTACCACGCGCGCGCTTTGCCAATCCTCCCTGGTCCGCAATGAGCGTCGTCACACGCTTCGCCCCCTCCCCCACGGGCTACCTTCATATCGGAGGTGTGCGCACCGCGCTGTTCAATTGGTTGTTCGCCCGCCATCATGGCGGAAGATATTTGCTGCGGATCGAGGATACCGACCGCGCCCGCTCCACCGACGCCGCGATCGCGGCCATTTTTGAGGGCCTCGACTGGCTCGGACTGAAGGCGGACGGGGATCCTATCTTCCAATTCGCCCGCGCGGAGCGCCATCGGGCAGCGACCGACGAGATGATCGCCCGAGGCGGGGCATTTCGCTGCTAC
>JANNFH010000388.1:0-2545 GCA_031379565.1 Alphaproteobacteria bacterium | reverse complement strand
CGGCGACCGCGGCATCGACCTTTAGGGTTTGCATGAGCGAGGCGATTTGCTGCCCGACGAACGGCCGATGGATCGGCACATCGTTACATGTGCGGCAGAAGAGATCGCCGCCGCATGTGTGGCATTTGTTGGCGACGCGATCCTTCGGTACCGTCGCCTGGGCAATTAATTCCAGCACGAACCAGAAATACTGAAACTGATCCTCTATGTTGCGCGCACGCACGGCCGACCCGAACCAGCGCAGCGCGCTCTGGCAAACAGCACTGCCGCTCCACGGATGCAGCGTCTTGGCCGTTTCCAACAATTCCCCCTCCAGCGCCTCAAGCTGGGGCTCGTCCGGAAAGGGCGCCCACACATGCGCCTCGCGCATCTTTATCGCGGGACTCCAATCCATCACGAAAGTGCGTCGCTCGATTTTGAACGGCGTGCTGGTGACGAACGAAAGCAATCTCAGAAACACGTTCAGTTGAGCGTCGGTCTCACGCCGCGCGGTGAAGATGTCCTCAGATTCCATGATGACATGGACTTGCAGGCGCACTTCCTGCGATGCACTCGGCTCACCATTCGCGATGCGAATTTGCACGCCGCCGGGCGCGTCATAAGTCAACGGCGCGGCATCTGACGGCAGGATGACAAGCGAGCCAACTTCAAAGCCGGCAATCCATCGTTTCATTGGACACATCCTTTGCGCGCGCAGTGGCCACGCTCAGTTCATCATTTCTGCCGGCTGCGGCGCCGGCGGCGAGCTGGTTTGGAAATGACGCTCGATGGTTTTCAGCATGTCACGCAAGCGCTCTTCGGTCATCGCGACGGCGACCGTGGGTACCATTTCCGGCGGCTGGCCGATGCCACGCCAAACCGGCGACAGGAAGGTCAAAATCATCGTGCCGCCGCCGGAGGCGGCGAGCACTTGATCGACATAGACCGGCTCAGCGCCGCTCGAATTTTCGGCATTGTTCATTTTCGTCTCCGTCGGCTAACCGATGCGTGAACAAAACATTTTGGCGCACCATGCGCCGCTCACGCTCCTGACCGATGCAATATTCATCATAAATCGCTTAACAGAACCTTTAGGTGGGAAAGTCCCGCTACGAACCCGCGCGTTAACACACCTTTAACCGGCGGCACGCTGGATGACTCCATTCGACTCTTTCCGAGTCTAACCGGAGCACAAGATGGCGGAAGCGAACAGAGTCGTCCTGACCGTTAGGATGCGTCCGGAGTTTAAGGACGTGTTCGCGGCGGCTGCCGAAAATTCGGGGCTCGAACCCGGCACGGCTGCGCGCCAAGTGCTCGAACTCTTCGCGGGTCGACTCAAGCAAGACGGCGATTTCTTGCAGGCGTTGCTTGAGATGAAGGAAGCTTGGCGTCGAACAATGGCGTAAGCCTCCCACGATACCCGCCCGCTGGAAGCGCTCACCGCTTTTCTGCCGGCGGGCCAGCGCATCGCGGAACCACGCCTACCCTCTTCCTCGCAAGACGTATTGCGAAGCCAGATGAGCGTGAGTCCATCAGAATGGAGGCAGCGCCAACGCACGCGCCACATCCCGCACCACGCCCCCTCGTCCCTAACCTGCTCCATCTCAGCGGCGAGGGACGCCCGCAGCGCCTTCGCGCGCCCACCCCAAAAAAATCTATCCCACACCTGCAAACCGCGCCGATACTGTCGCTTCCTTCGCAGGGAGGTTCTTGTTGCTAGCCGAGCACCCTGAAGCGAAGGACGGACTCGACGCGGCGGTCGCCGCGCCAAGGCAGCGCCCAGGTCCCGCGTGCTCGCACGCGCCCCGGGCGAAGCGGCGGCAAGGCGGCCTGAAACATCTGGCGCCGGGGCGTGAAACCGGCGTGTCCGGGAGCGGCTTCTCCCGCGCGTGGAACCGGTGAAAAGACACTGGAGCTAAGCCCCGAGGCGCAGACCTTCGACGGAGGGAGGCGCCGGACCCGTCGTCCAGGAGGCGAGCTGTCGGCGGAAACGCAGGCGGCCTTGTGCAACTCCTCTTTGTCACACCGGGAAAAACGATGTCCGCATCGGGGCGCGTGGTGACGCGCAACGCCAGCCCGCAAGGCTGGACACTATAAGTACGGCGCTGCCCACGCGCCCCGCCTCCCGCTCGCGCGGGAGCCATCGACACGGCCCGCCCCGGTGCGCGCGCTCTCGCCCGCGCCCGCGCCGGCGCGCGCTTGCCCCTTCCCCCGGCCTCGCTCTTGCACTAAACGGCCCCACTCCCCAAAAAGGGTGCGACCCGGAGAGGTGGCGGAGTGGTCGATCGCGCCGGTCTCGAAAACCGGAGTACGTGCAAGCGTACCGAGGGTTCGAATCCCTCCCTCTCCGCCAGGATGCCCCAGATTGACCTAGCGTGATGCGCTAACTAGCTTGATTTTACAGGGTTTTGGTGTTCAGGCTGGGTCAGCCTAGGTCACACTGAACCACGAAAAGCGGGGTACATTTCTGGGCTGTACCCCGGTTTCCACTGAAATGTACCCCAGATGCCGCTCACGGACGCTAAGCTCCGCTTCGCCAAGCCCACCGAGAAACCCTACAAGCTCT
>JANNFH010000368.1:0-10017 GCA_031379565.1 Alphaproteobacteria bacterium | reverse complement strand
TCCCGCTCTCGCGCACCTGATCGACGGTCAATCCCTTCACCGTGCCCGCCGTACCGACCGGCATGAAAGCCGGGGTGCGGACCTCGCCGCGCGGCGTGTGCAAGACACCTGTGCGCGCCAGCCCGTCGCGTGCTGTGATTGAAAAGTTAAACGGCATTGGCCCTATTACCGTCATCCCGGACGCGCTGGAAGCGCGATCCGGGACCCAGGGGGCAAGCTACACAGATCTACGATCTCCTGGGTCCCGGCTCTCCCTTCGGTCGGCCGGGATGACGGAGTTTCAGGCGGCGAGCGGGGTGATCTTTGCGATTTTGTAGGCGATATCCTCATCCTCAAAGCGGCAAGTCACGGTGGCGCCTTCCGAGAACGCCGCTTCGAGCAGATTGGTGCCGTAGAATTGATCTTCGTCCTCATAGCCGGCACCGTAATCCAATTGCCCATCGCGGTTTAGCACGAACGGGCAGCGTGTGTTTTCCGAATTGTCGAACCACACGCCGAAATATTCCGTCCCGCGTTTTACCTGCGCGCCGTTGAGCACAAGGTCGATGTGCATGCCTTCATTGGGATCCTCGCCGCTGGCGAAGGTTACTCGCACCGCGCGTTCGCTCATGATCGCTCTCCCTCCAAATTCGGTTCAATCAGGCACGCATCGCCGTAAGAATAAAACCGGTATTCCTCGGCGATAGCGTGCGCATACGCCGCCCTCATCCGGTCTAGTCCGGCGAAGGCTGAAACCAGCATGAACAGAGTCGAGCGCGGCAGGTGGAAATTCGTCCACAGCACGTCGACGATTTTGAAGCGGTACCCAGGCGTAATGAAAATCGCGGTTTCGCCGCTCTGAGCGGTGACGCGCCCTTCGGAATTCGCCGCCGATTCAAGGCTTCTCAGCGCCGTTGTCCCCACCGCTATTATGCGGCGGCCCTCGGCCTTTGCCTGATTCACAGCTGCCGCCGTCTCGGGAGAAATCTCCCGCCATTCGGAATGCATTACGTGCATGGCGGTGTCTTGGGCCTTCATCGGCAAAAAAGTTCCGGTGCCGACATGAAGCGTCGTCATCGCGCGCGCAATCCCGGCGGCGTCCAGTTTAGCCAGCAATGCCTCGGTAAAATGCAGCCCCGCCGTCGGCGCGGCGACCGCCCCATCGCGCGCGGCATAGATGGTTTGATAATCGCTCGCGTCCGCATCGTCGGCCGCGCGGCGCGCTGCGATGTAGGGCGGCAACGGCGCCGCGCCAATGCGGACGATGCTATCATCCAGCGTCGCCCCCGAACGATCAAACCGTAGGACGACGTCGCCTTCTTCGCTCTTGCTTTCAATTGTCGCGGACAAGCCGTCGTCGAAAAAGAGCCCATCGCCGACTTTCAGCCGCTTGCCTGGCTTGGCCAGCACGCGCCAGCGCTCAGGCCCAAGCCGCTCAATGAGATTAAGCGACACGCGCACGATCGGGCCTTGCGGATCACGCGCGGGCCGCACCGCCTTCAGCGCCGCCGGGATCACGCGCGTGTCGTTGAACACAAGAAGGTCGCCGGCCCGCAGTAGCGCCGGAGCTTCGCCAACGCGGCGGTCCGCCAAACTTCCCTCGCCGCGCACATGCAGCAGCCGCGCGCTATCGCGTGGCCGCGCGGGGCGGAGCGCGATAAGCGCCTCCGGCAAATCGAAATCAAACAGCTCAACGCGCATGCGCCACCCCGGAACGCCGGCTTCCAATCGGCAAGCAAACGCTTCATCCCGCCACTGGTCCGCGCACTTGAATCGGAAATGCCGGCGGAAGCCGGCGGTCCGTCTTTACGCCGTCGCCCGCATGCTCACGATCTTGCCCGGCTTCCGCGGAGGCTCGCCTTTCGGCAGCGCATCAACCCGTTCCATGCCTTCGCTGACTTCACCCCAGACGGTGTATTGCTTGTCGAGGAAGCGCGCATCGTCAAGGCAGATGAAGAACTGGCAATTTGCCGAATTGGGATCGGAAGTTCGCGCCATCGAACAAACGCCGCGCAGGTGCGGCGTCTCGGAAAACTCGGCGCGCAAGTTCGGCAATTTCGAGCCGCCGGTTCCCCGCCCGCTCGGATCGCCGCCTTGCGCCATAAAGCCCGGAATGACGCGGTGAAACACCACCCCATCGTAAAAGCCTTCATTGGCCAATTCGGCGATGCGTGCGACATGGCCCGGCGCCAGATCGGGCCGCAGCCTGATCGTCACGTCGCCGTTTTCAAGCGTCATCGTCAGGGTATGAAAGGGATGATCGACCACCAATGTCTCTCTCTGTTTTCGCGCGGCACCCGCGCGGGAACTTGAACGTCACACACCGAGAAATCGGCGCCGCGCTCACGGCGCGTGTCGTCGATCAGCTCGCGAAAGTCAGGCCCGTCCGTACGCAGAACGAAAATCGGCGCGCGCTCGCTCTCGGGGAGGTCGGCGGCGACGCGCACGCTCTGCATGGCGTCCGGCGCCGGCGGCGGGTTGCCGACCGCCAGAGCCATCACCGCTTCTTGACCCCAAACGACGCGTCCCCAGATGGTGTAGCGCTTGTCGAGCGCGGTGTTCGGCGCGCGCATCAAGAAGAATTGACTGTTGGCGCTATCAACTTGATCGACGCCGCGTACTTCGCCTGTGCGCGCCATCGCCGCAACGCCCGGGCAATGCAGCGCATTGGCCCAGACTTTGCCATCCGCGGTCACGCTCATTTGCGCGTCGGGCTGACTTTCAATCGGCAGCGCCTTGTAAAAGCCAAGCCGCGCCCCGCCTTGCTCGGCGGCTTGGACGAACGGCATGTCCGGACCGCGCCGGAACAGGAATTCCTGATGCAAGTCCGGCAAACTTGAAGCGCCCTCGCCAGTACCGAGGGGATCGCCGGTCTGAGCCATGAAACCATCGATCACGCGGTGAAAGATAATCCCGTCGTAGAAATGCGCCCGCGCCAGCGTCCTGATCCGTTCAACATGAGCCGGCGCCACTTCCGGATACATCTCCACCACGATGCGGCCGTGCGCCGTATCGATATAGAGCGTGCTTTCCGGATCGACCTGACGCCAATTGGCCGGATCGGGCGCACGTTGCGCCGCGGCCGGTTGCGCAAGCCCGCTGAAGGCGAACGCAAACAGCGCCGCCGTTACAAATCCACCTACCCGCACCATCAAGACACCCTAAACTTGGCCCTCAGCCGTCTTTCTACGTCTTGAGGCACGAAGTGCGCGACACTTCCTTGCAGTCGCGCGATTTCTTTTACAAGGCGCGAAGCAACCGCCTGATGGGTGGGGTCGGCCATGAGAAAAACTGTTTCAATTTCGGGGTTTAGCTTTTGGTTCATGCCGACCATGGCGAACTCATATTCGAAGTCCGAGACCGCCCGCAGCCCCCGAATAATAATCCCCGCACCCACGCTTTCGGCAAAACTCATCAACAAGGTCTCGAACGGCTTGATGGCGATCTCGGTCGCCACGCCCAGCTGTTTGCATTCGAACGCCAACATTTCGACCCGCTCGTCGAGCGTGAACAGCGGCCCCTTGTCGGCATTGATCGCCACGCCAATGACCAGCCGGTCAACCAATTTACAGGCGCGGCGAATGATATCGATGTGCCCATTGGTGAGCGGATCGAAGGTGCCGGGATAAAGCCCGACGCGCTTGGCGGATTTGCCACTCATGCTTCCTCGCCCGCTTCGCCAGAATCGCCCGCCAACATTTCAAGCCGCTCGGCGGCGACCACGTGCTCATTTTCTCCCACCGAGATCAAGATCACCCCTTGGGTGGCGCGCCCGGCGATGCGGATTTGTTCGATGCCGGTGCGGATCAGCACGCCCTGATCGGTGACCAGCAGCAATTCCTCGTTCTCATGCACCGGGAAGGACGCCGTCAGCCGTGCGCCTTCGGTGAGGCGGTGGGCGATCAGCCCTTTGCCGCCGCGCCCAGTGACCCGGTATTCGTAGGACGAAGCCCGCTTGCCGAGCCCATTCGAGGTCACCGTCAGAATGAATTGCTCCTGCGTCTTCAGCCAGGCCAGGCGCTCGAACGGCACGTCTGCGATCTCGCCGCCATCTTCGCCGCCCTCGGGCTCGGGCTCGGCGGCGTCTCGGTCTTGCACGTCCCATTTGAAATAGGCCCGCGCCTCCGCGGGCGTGACCTCGACGTGGCGCAGCACGCCCATGCCGATGACGGCATCGTCGCCCTTCAGATCAATGCCCCGGACGCCGGTTGAATCGCGGCCCTTGAACACCCGCACGTCGGTGGCCCGGAAGCGGATACACATGGCGTTCTGCGTCGTCAGCAGCAAATCGTCTTCCTCCGAGCAAATTTGCACATCAATAATGCTGTCGCCCGCGTCCAACTTCATGGCGATCTTGCCGGTGCGGTTGATCTGCACGAAATCGCTGAGCTTGTTGCGCCGTACGCCGCCCGAGCGGGTGGCGAACATCACATCCAGCGTATCCCACGCCGTTTCGTCTTCGGGCAGCGCCATCATTGACGTGATTTTCTCGTCCGGCCCGAGCGGCAACAAATTCACCAGCGCGCGGCCCTTGGTGCGCGGATCGCCCGCCGGCAGGCGCCACACCTTCATCTTGTAGGCCATGCCGGCGGAGGAGAAGAACAAGATCGGCGTGTGCGTCGAGGCCACAAAAAGCCGCGTGACGAAATCTTCTTCCTTGGTTTGCATGCCCGCGCGCCCGCGGCCGCCGCGCCTTTGCGTGCGGTATGCGGCCAGCGGCGTCCGTTTGACGTAGCCACTATGGGTCACCGTCACGACCATATCTTCGCGTGGGATCAGCGCCTCGTCGTCAATCTCGCTCTCGGATTCGGAGAACTGGCTGCGTCGCGGCACGCCGAACCCGTCCTTCACATCCGAAAGTTCGGTGCGGATGATCGACAAGATACGTTCACGCGAACCCAAAATTTCGAGCAATTGCTTGATCTCGTCTGAGATTTCGTTGGCCGCCTTGGCAATGTCGTCGCGCCCGAGGCCGGTGAGGCGCTGCAAGCGCAGCTCGAGGATCGCCTTCGCCTGCTCCTCTGACAATCTGAGCGATGGCCCTTCGGCGCTCTCCTCGATCACGTTCGAGCGCGGATCGGCAATCAGCGCGATCAATGGCAGCATGTCGCCCGCCGGCCAGGCGCGCGACATCAGCCGTTCTTTCGCCTCGCTTGGGTCTGCGCTGGTGCGGATGACGCGGATCACCTCGTCGATGTTCGCCACCGCGATGGCCAAACCCACGGTTTCGTGCCCGCGTTTGCGCGCCTTGGCCAAACGAAACTTTGTGCGCCGCGTAATCACCTGTTCGCGGAAGCTCAAGAACGCGGTGAGCATGGCGCGCAGGCCCATTTGCTCGGGTCGCCCGCGGTTCAGCGCCAGCATGTTGACGCCGAACGAAGTCTGCAGCTGCGAGAAGCGATAAAGCTGGTTCAACACCACATCGAGCACGGCGTCGCGCTTCAACTCGATCACCAGGCGAATGCCCAGCCGGTTGGATTCATCGCGCACTTCAGCGATGCCCTCGATGCGTTTCTCGCGCACCTGCTCGCCGATCCGCTCGACCATCTCCGATTTGTTCACTTGATAGGGAATTTCGGTGAAGATGATGGCTTCACGCCCGCGAATGGTTTCGGTGTGGTGCTTGGCCCGTGTCACCACCGAGCCGCGCCCGGTCAGCAACGCCGCGCGCGCAGCGGTTCGGCCCATGATTTCCCCGCCGGTGGGAAAATCCGGCCCCGGCACGATATCAAGCAATTCCAGATCGGTGGTTTCCGGCTTGTCAATCAGAGCGATCGCGGCGTTGCAGACTTCCACCAGATTGTGCGGGGGAATATTCGTCGCCATGCCCACGGCAATGCCGCCGGCGCCGTTCACCAGAAGGTTTGGAAATTTCGCCGGCAGCGCCGAAGGCTCGCGCCGAGTGCCGTCGTAATTGTCAACGAAATCCACCGAATCTTCGTCGATGTCGTCCAGCAGCGCCCGCGCCACTTTCGCCAGCCGGCTTTCGGTGTAGCGCATCGCCGCCGGCATATCGCCGTCGATCGAGCCGAAATTGCCCTGCCCATCGATCAGCGGCAGGCTCATGGCGAAATCCTGCGCCATCCGCACCATCGCGAAATAGATCGCCTGGTCGCCGTGCGGATGATAGCGGCCCATCACTTCGCCGACCGTGTTGGCCGATTTGCGATATCCTTTGTCGTGCGTGTTCCCGGCTTCATCCATGCCGTAGAGGATGCGCCGGTGCACCGGCTTCAACCCATCGCGCGCATCTGGCAGTGCGCGCGAGACGATTACGCTCATCGCGTAATCGAGATACGAGCGCTTCAACTCATCCTCGATGGTGATGAGGGCGACGCCCTTGGGCAGGGAAGGGCCGCCGTTCTCGGCGGGATCGGACGGGTCGGACAAAATTGCGCCGGTCTAAATTTGGCAGCGTGAAAAACGCTGGTGGGAAATGCGAGAAAACGCGCCCGCGATTCCGCCGAAATTTAGCACCCGCGCAGGCGCGGAGCAAATCCAGCACCGCGTCCAGCGAGGCGCTCTTTAGGGCGTACTTTCATACACATAGAGCCCATCACCGCGAGCGGCTCGCGAACCGCTGCTCGGCCATCGCCACCAGCGCGACGCCAACCAGCGCCGCGCCCGCGCCCAAGGCGATGCGCCACGTCACCGGATCGCCGAGCACGATCGCGCCGAGCGTAAAAGAGATCAGCGGCGTTAGCAGCAGAAACGGCGTCGTCCGCGACACTTCATAGGTTTGCACCAGGCGAAACATGAAAGCGTTGGCGACAATGCTAGAGACAATTGCGCCGAATAACACGCACCCCCAAGCCAGCCACGACGCGCTGCGCACCGCTTCCCATTGCCCCTGCTCGAACAGCGCCGAACCCGCGCCGAGCACCGGCGCGCTCATCAGCGCGATCCACGCCTGCATCGCCCAGGGGCCGACGCTGGGCCCGATTTTGCGAACCAGCACTGTGCCGAGGCCGTAGAGACACGCAGCCCCCGCCACCAACGCCAACGAACCGAGCTGCGCGAACACGATGGGATCAAAACTCATCGCCGCCACCCCGGCAAAGGCAATCCCAACGCCCAGGCCGCGCAGTGGCCCAACCCGCTCGCCCAGCAACAAAGCCGCGAACAGCACCGACGCCGGCGCCCAAAGCTGCATCGCCACCACCATCGGCGCGAGATCGTGCGCCATGGAGAGGCCTATATATTGGATGCCAAAATGCAGAGGTCCCACGCACACGAGCATCAGCGCCATCAATCGCCATCGCCCGCCAGGTAGCGGCTTGATACACCAGAACAAGCACGCAAGCACGATCGCGAACCGCAGCGCCACCGTCATCAAGGCAGGCAGTTCGCCGAGCGCGATCTTCGCCGCGACGTTGTTGACGCCCCAGATCACCGCGATGGCGAGCAATTGAAGAAAATCGAGCGGCGCGAAAGCGCGCGAGGGCGGCGTCACCCCTGCAGGGCTAGGCGAGCGCGCCGCGGCGCGCAAGTCGCGGCTCGCTCCGACGCTCGGCGGGTGCTAGCGTACCCGATCGCTCGCATGGAGCCCAAAATGGGCCAATTGCCCTTTCTGCTCGCCTTGGCGCTTGGCGGTTGCGTCATCAACAATCCCAGCTATGTAGCGCCGCCGCCGATTGCAGCGCCGGCGACGCTGCAAATACAGCTCAACGACGCCAACGGCGTCTCGGTCGGCGGCGCCTTGCTTTGGGAAACCCCGAACGGCGTGTTTATGCGACTGAGCGTGTCGGGGCTCTCGGGCACGGGTTGGCACGCCATCCATTTCCACGAGCACGGCGATTGCTTGGGCGCGAATTTCGCTGGCGCGGGCGCCCATCTCGGCCATGCGCCCGGTAGGCACGGCCTGCTCAATCCGATGGGACCAGAGGTGGGCGATCTGCCAAATTTCGCCGCACCCACCACCGAAATACCGGTGTTCGAAATGTACGCGCCCAACGTCACTTTGAACGCCGTGGCACAAGGCACGCGCGCTCCACTGCGCGATTCCGATGGCAGCGCCCTCGTCATCCACGCCAATGCGGACGATCAATTGAGCCAGCCGATTGGCGGCGCCGGCGATCGGATCGCCTGCGCCGTCATCCCGCCGGCTGCCTAAAACGGAATTTCGTCGTCCAGGTCAGCGGAGAAATTTTCGCGCGGGCCTTCGGAGACGCGCTTGCCGCCGGCCTTCGAGGTAATGCCGCCGCCTTCCTCGCCGTAGGAGGCGCGCTCGCCGCCGCTATCGCCCTTGCCGTCGAGCATGGTCAGTTCGCCGCGATATTTCTGCAGCACGATCTCGGTGGTGTATTTCTCGACGCCCGCCTGGTCGGTCCATTTGCGCGTCTGCAGCTGGCCTTCGACATAGACTTTCGAGCCCTTCTTCAAATATTGCTCGGCGACCTTTGCGATATTCTCGTTGAAAATCACCACGCTATGCCATTCAGTCTTTTCCCGGCGCTCGCCCGAGGCCTTGTCGCGCCAATTCTCCGAGGTGGCGATCCTGAGATTGACCACCGGCTCGCCGGAATTGAGCCGCCGCACTTCGGGGTCTTTCCCCAAATTGCCAATCAAAGTCACCTTGTTCACGCTGCCAGCCATCTCGGCCTCCGTTTCCTGCGCACAAAATCCAATTGTCGTGGACAAACGCGGCCAGAGTATGTTCACGTCTTGTTCTTGTCAACGACTCGGTCACAAAGGTAAACGCCGCCGCTTCGCAACAATAGGGGACCGACCCCAGCTTCGGCGCCTGCTCGCCAACAATAGCCCCTGGCGGCGCGTGGCCCGACACCGCATATCGGCCTTTCAACCGCATACGGAACGAATGAATCAGAAAGCGCCCGCCCTTTTCATCGGCCACGGTTCACCGATGAACGCCATCGAGGATAATCCGTTCTCGCAAGGCTGGCGCGCGGCCGCGGGCCGGTTCGGGAAACCGCGCGCCGTGCTCTGCATCTCCGCCCATTGGGTCACCGAAGGCGTGCGCGTGACCGCCAATGCGCTACCGCGAACCATCCACGATTTCGGCGGCTTCCCGCCCGAACTGTTCGCGGTGCAATACCCAGCCCCCGGCGCGCCTGCGCTCGCCGCCGACATTGCCAAACGCCTCGCAGCTTTTGGCGCCGAGACTGACGCGAACTGGGGCCTCGATCACGGCGCCTGGAGCGTGCTGGTCCATCTCTACCCGGACGCCGACGTGCCGATTGCTCAGCTCAGCCTCGACGCGCGCGCCACGCCGCAACGACATTACGCCATTGGCCAAGCGCTCGCGCCCTTGCGCGACGAGGGCGTGCTGATCCTCGGCAGCGGCAACATCGTCCACAATCTCCGACATTGGCGCGACAGCGCGGCGCAGGACTGGGTTTCCAGCTTTGACGATTCCATCGCCGATCGCATCGCCGCGCGCGATCATCAGGCCGTCATCGATTACCGCAACCACCCCATGGCCAAGACCGCCGCGCCCGATTGGGACCATTTCGTCCCGCTGCTCTACGTTCTCGGCGCGCAAGGCGAGGGCGAGACGGCGGAATGGTTCAACCGCGCCACCCTCCCCGGCATCTCAATGACCTCCCTCGCCTTTGGTCTGCCCACATGAAGGACGCCCTCACCCACATCCGCGTGCGCGGCGCCCGCGAGCACAATCTCAAGAACGTCAATATCGACATTCCGCGCAACGAATTGGTGGTGATCACCGGCCTTTCGGGCTCGGGGAAATCCTCGCTCGCGTTCGACACCATCTACGCCGAAGGGCAACGCCGCTACGTGGAGAGCTTGTCCGCCTATGCACGTCAATTCCTCGAATTGATGCAAAAGCCGGACGTCGATTCCATCGAGGGCCTGTCGCCGGCAATTTCAATTGAGCAGAAGACCACATCGCGCAATCCCCGTTCCACAGTCGGCACGGTCACCGAAATCTACGATTACATGCGCCTCTTGTGGGCGCGCGTCGGCATTCCCTATTCGCCCGCCACCGGCAAACCGATCGAAGCCATGCAAGTGGCGCAAATGGTCGATCAGATCATGGCGCTGCCTACAGGCACGCGC
>JANNFH010000147.1:0-4101 GCA_031379565.1 Alphaproteobacteria bacterium | reverse complement strand
GAGGAGAAGGCGAAATACATCAATTCGCCCGAAAGCGCGGTGTTTTCCAAAGGTCGCGTGCTCTATCGTTTGAAACAGGCGCGCGAGCTCGCCGCCAAAACCAAAGCGCCCGGCCTTGTCGTCGCCGAAGGCTATTTCGATGTCATCGCCTTCGAACGCGCCGGCATCGGCGCGGTGGCGCCGATGGGCACTGCGCTCACCGAGGATCAGCTGCAGCTGGTTTGGCGCAGCGGCGGCGAGCCCATTTTCTGCTTCGACGGCGACGCCGCCGGCCAACGCGCCGCCGATCGCGCACTCGATCTGGCGCTGCCCCACCTCGGGCCCAGCCGCACCGTGAAAATTGCCCTGCTCCCGCCCGGCGAGGACCCCGACGACGTCTTCCGCCGCGCCGGCCCCGAAGCGCTGAAGGGCATCCTCGCCGCCGCGCTTTCCGCCTCCGACGCGTTGTTCGCCCGCGAAAAGGCGCGCCGCCCGCTCGACACCCCCGAAGCCCGCGCCGGCTTCAAGGCGCAGCTGCGCGAGGCGGCGAACAAAATCGCCGACCCCGACACCAAGCGCTTCTATCTCTCCGACCTGCTCTCCCGCGCCGACGCGGCGTTGCGCCCTGTGTGGAAGCCCTATGAGCGCGGCGCGCCCCGCGGCCCCAATGGCGGCCCCAATGGCGGCTATGGTGGCGGCTATGGCGGGCGCAGCGCCCCGCCGCTGCCCGCCAGCGCCGAATTGACCGCCAAATTCGCCGCCGGGGTCCGGGTCAAGGACCCCGAGCGCTATTTGCGGGCGGTGATCGATTACGCCATGGCGGCGCGTTTCGCCGAATGGCTCGACCGCCTGGTGCTGCCCGATGCCGAGCTGGACGCCATCCGTTCCGCGATTTCAGCGCTCACCGGCGCCGCCGAGCCAGGCCAGCCCATTGACCGCGAGGCCCTCGCGCGCCATTTGCAGCACTTGGGTGAAACGCGCGCAGCGGCGCGCCTTTCGCGTTGGCCGAAGCCTAGCGGGGCGGGTGATGGGGCGAACCGCGGCGAGGCCGACCTCGAAGCGGAATGGCTGGCCCTGGTTACGCGCGAAGTGGTGTTGCCGGCGCTCAAGGAGGAGTTGGCGGAACTTCGTCCCCTCGCCGATACCGGCGATGAAGCCGCATTCGCGCGATTTCAGGCCCTGAGCCGGGAGGCGCGCGAGATCGAAGCGCGCGCCCGCGAAGTGAAACTCGACGCAACAACGAACGATTTGGTCGCCTAACAGCTAACAGAGATGCATTGGTCCCGATGGCAAAAGCGAAAACCGTAATGAGCAAAACCGAAGAACCGGCGAGCGAAGAAAAGGAAGCCCCCGATGGGCCGATCCTCGATCTCTCCGATGCCGCGGTGAAGAAGATGATCAAGGCCGCCAAGGCGCGCGGCTTCGTCACCCACGAGGAATTGAACAAGGTGCTGCCGAGCGAGGAATTTTCCTCCGAGCAGATTGAAGACGTGATGAGCCAGCTCAGCGAGATGGGCATCAACGTCGTCGACAGCGAAGAAGAAGGCGAAGCGCAGGAGGAAGAGCCGGGCAAGGCCGTCATCGTCCGCGAAGAGAACGCCAAGCCCGCCGTCACCAACACCCGCGAAGACGCCGACCGCACCGACGACCCGGTGCGCATGTATCTGCGCGAAATGGGCAGCGTGGAATTGCTCAGCCGCGAAGGCGAAATCGCTATCGCCAAACGCATCGAGGCCGGCCGCGACGCCATGATCCGCGGTCTCTGCGAAAGCCCGCTGACGTTCGAAGCCATCATGGTGTGGCGCGACGAATTGCGCGAGCAGAAGATTCTGCTGCGCGACATCATCGACCTGGAAGCCACCTACGGCGCTGAGATGGGCATCGTTCCCCAATCGGCGCCGGGCGTGAACGCCGACGGGCTGGTCGATCCGGAAGCCGCCAAAATCCAGATCGCCGCCGCCGCCGCCGCCGCCGCCGCGCCTCCCGAACCGAAAGACCCAGGAGAAGCCGCCGCCGAAGGCGATTCCGACAGCGACAGCGAGTTCGACGACGAAGCCGCCATCTCGATGTCAGCGATGGAAGCGGAGCTCAAAGAAGGCGTGATGGGCACGCTCGACGCCATCGCCGAGGCCTTCGGTCAGTTCCGCAAATTGCAGGACAAGCGCATCGATCTCCGGCTCAAGGGCAAGTCCCTCCCCGGCGCGCAGGCGGAATCCTACGAAGGCGCCCAGATCACCATTATCGAGCAGCTGAAAAAGCTGAAGCTCAACAACGCCCGCATCGAAAGCCTGGTCGAGCAGCTCTACGCCATCAACCGCAAACTGATTCAGCTCGAAGGCAAATTGATGCGCCTAGCCGAATCCAACGGCGTCAATCGCGGCCATTTCCTCGAAGCCTATTATGGCAGCGAGCTCGATCCAAAATGGGCCGAGAAAGTTGCGGTCAAATCAAAAGGCTGGGGCAAATTCGTCGCCGCCGAGGCCGACGAGATCGGCGACATCCGCGCCGAGATCGGCTCACTGGCGCAAGAAACCGGCGTGCCGATCGACGAATACCGCCGCATCGTCCACGCCGTGCAGAAAGGCGAACGCGAAGCGCGCCAAGCCAAGAAGGAAATGGTCGAAGCCAATTTGCGTTTGGTGATTTCGATCGCCAAGAAATACACCAATCGCGGCCTGCAATTCCTCGACCTGATCCAGGAAGGCAATATCGGCCTGATGAAAGCGGTCGATAAATTCGAATACCGCCGCGGCTATAAATTTTCCACCTACGCGACGTGGTGGATTCGCCAAGCCATCACCCGCAGCATCGCCGACCAGGCGCGCACCATCCGCATTCCCGTGCACATGATCGAGACCATCAACAAGCTGGTGCGCACCAGCCGGCAGATGCTGCACGAGATCGGCCGCGAACCGACGCCGGAAGAACTCGCCGAAAAGCTCGGCCTGCCGCTGGAAAAAGTCCGCAAGGTAATGAAAATCGCCAAGGAGCCGATCTCCCTGGAAACCCCGATCGGCGATGAAGAAGATTCCCACCTCGGCGATTTCATCGAAGATAAAAGCGCCATCCTCCCAGTCGACGCCGCCATCCAATCCAACCTGCGCGAAACCACCACCCGCGTGCTGGCGAGCCTCACTCCCCGCGAAGAACGCGTCCTACGCATGCGCTTCGGCATCGGCATGAACACCGACCACACCCTCGAAGAAGTCGGCCAGCAATTCAGCGTAACCCGCGAACGCATCCGGCAAATTGAGGCGAAGGCGCTAAGGAAGCTGAAGCACCCGAGCCGGAGCCGGAAACTGCGGAGCTTTCTGGATAATTAGAATAGCACGACGAAGGTTATGACTTCCCCGTCACTGCAAACCTTAAAACGACTCTTCGCCGATTCCGGCAACGTTTGCGCCTTCGATGGGTGCACTCAGGCTCTCGTTGTCGGCGAGACGGTTGTCGGGGACATTTGTCACATTTGTGCTGCTAGTTATGGCGGTCCTCGCTTCGAGGTCGCACAGTCTGATGAAGAACGGACCTCCTATGAAAATTTGATTCTTCTCTGTCCCACGCATCACCGCGTCATCGATGCAAACTGGGAGACTTACGGTCGAAAGGATCAAGCACCTCAAAAAGCAGCAATCCGCACGCGCCAAGTCCCCCTTCAACATCACTCATGGGCTGGCTCAAGTTGCACTCCTCAACAGCGGAGTTGTTATCGGCACCGTGAAGAATTCTGTTGTCAGCATCAATCAGCAAGGGGGCATCACCGCCCACACAGTCAATCAAGCCCCCGCGCCGGAACTGAGGATACTGAGTCAGTCGGCCATAACTGAGGGCGAGTGGTCCAAGACGACTGCCGCAATTGAGGTTGTGGCACCGTATCCAGTAGCCAATCTCTACATCGAGGCCGCATCTGATGGCATTGAGGAGTTCGACGTGGTTCCGACGCGAAGCGGCGCTTTCACGTTCGGGCCCACCGGGAAGCGCACCGGATTTTTCTTTACAAACGTTCAGCAAGCGTATGGCCGGTACAACCTAATTGTCCGATCGAGGAGCAAAGCGGTGCAGATTCGACACCGCTTCGGCTAACTATCAGGTCCTACGTGGACGATACTCGATTTCCGCCATCCG
>JANNFH010000359.1:0-3516 GCA_031379565.1 Alphaproteobacteria bacterium | reverse complement strand
GTCCCCACCCCCTGTGCTTTTGGGGGGGGGGGTCTATAGGGTTTTGGGGGCGCCCGACGGCGTCCCCCCCCCCCGGGGGGGGGTGGGGGGGCCGCCCCGGGCGCGGGTGGGGGGGCGAGCGATTGCCGCCAACGTCGACATGTCGGCGCGCCTCCCACCCCCTACCCCCTCCCCGCGAGGGGGAGGGGGGGCGCCTCTGCTCGAACGCTGGCTGTTGCATCGGCTGCACGATCTCGACCGCGTCGTGCGCGAAGCCTATGGCGCGTATCAATTTCGCGCCGCGCTCTTGGCCATCGTCGAATTCTGCAATGTCGATCTGTCGGCTTTTTATGTCGATGTGCGCAAGGACGCGCTTTATTGCGATGACCCTTCCAGCTTGCGTCGCCGCGCTTGCCGCAGCGCGCTCGATGAAACGTTTTCGCGGCTGACGGCGTGGCTGGCCCCGATCCTGCCGTTTACAGCGGAGGAAACCTGGCTGACGCGGTTTCCGGATGATGTGTCGGTGCATCTGCGGCAATTCCCCGAAACGCCGGATGCCTGGCGCGACGATTTCGCCGCCGAGGAGATGGCCCGCTTGCGCGGCGTTCGCGCCGTGGTCACTGGCGCATTGGAAGTGGCGCGGCGCGAGAAGCAAATCGGTTCCGCGCTGGAGGCCGCGCCGATCGTCTACATCGATGACGACGGGTTGCGCGCCTCCGTGCAGTCTGTGGATTTCGCTGAACTCTGCATCACCAGCGCCATCCGCATCGAAGCAGGTGCGGGGCCGGGCGATGCGTTTCGCTTGAGCGAAACCCCCGGCGTTGCGGTTTTAGTGGCGAAAGCCGGCGGGGTGAAATGCGCGCGGTCGTGGAAATATTTCGATCCCGCCAGCGCCGATCCGCGCTTTCCCGATTTGACGGCGCGCGACGCGGAAGCGGTGTTGGCGTGGGACAAGGCGCATCGGTTTGGGTGAAGCGCTTAGGCGCCGCCGTGAGCCAAGCTAGGGTGGCTGCCGGTATCAGAGGGAGGCGGACATGAGCCATTGGATGCGCCCGCTGGCGCTGCTGTTCGCCAGCGCGCTCACGCTCCTGCTGAGCGCGGCGCTGGCCACGGCGGAAACGGTGCTGGTGCGCGCGGGGCGGTTAATCGATGTGGTCGAGGGCCGCGTGCTTCTGGACCAATTGGTTCGGATTGAAGACGGGCGCATTGCCGCATTGAGCGCCTTTCCCGCCGAGCCGCCCGCCGGCGCGCCGGTGATAGACTGGTCCGGCTACACCGTGCTGCCCGGCCTGATCGACATGCACACCCATCTGGTCGGCGACATCTGGTCTTCCAATGTGGCCGCGCCGCTGCTGAGTTCGGCGGCGCGCGATGCGTTGGTGGGCGCCGCAAATGCCCGCGCCACGCTCCATGCCGGTTTCACCAGCGTGCGCGATGTCGGCGCCTACCGCGCCTTCACCGACGTGGCGCTGCGCGACGCCATCTCGGCGGGCCAGGTCGAAGGCCCGCATATGTTCGTCGCCGGCGCTTACATCACGGTGACGCACGGCGGCGGCGAAGTGACAGGGCTCGCCGCCGACGTGATCGTGCCTGGCGAAATGCGACGCGGCGTCGCCGACAATGAGGCCGAGGTGCGCCAGCGCGTGCGCGAGCTACTGGCCGGCGGGGCTGATTTCATTAAGATCATCGCCACCGGCGCGGTGCTGACCGCGGGCACCACGCCAGCCGCCTCCGAATACACAGAAAGTGAGATCCGCGCCGCCGTCGAAGAAGCCGCCGCGCACGGAACGTTCGTCGCCGCTCACGCCCACGGCGCCGAGGGCATCCGGCGCGCGGTGCGCGCCGGCGTTCGCTCTATCGAACACGGATCTTATCTCGACAATGAGGGCATCGCCTTGATGCGCCGGCGCGGGACGTTTCTGGTCGCCGACATCTATAACGGCGATTACATCGACGAGGTGGGGCGCCGCGACGGCTGGTCGGAGGAAATTCTGCGCAAAAATCTGGAGACCACGGACATCCAGCGCCAAGGTTTCCAGCGGGCCGTTCGCGCCGGCGTGCGCATCGCCTTTGGCACCGACGCAGGCGTTTATCCCCACGGCCAGAACGCGCGCCAATTCGCCTATATGGTCCGCTATGGCCTGACCCCGATGCAAGCGATCCAATCGGCAACCCTCAACGCAGCCCAATTGCTCGGGCGCGAGGACGAGATAGGCTCAATTCGCCCGGGCCGGCGCGCCGACCTCATCGCCGTCGCTGGCGATCCGCTGGCCGACATCGATTTGCTCTACACCAGCGTCGTCGCGGTGATGCAAGACGGAGGAATGGTGCGTTCGCCTTGAAATGCCCTCAGATCACCTCTGGCGCGACTGATCCGATGCAACACCCATGGCCGGCTTGCTCCGGCCGGCGGCCCCGGCGATAAGCGGCCCCATGTTGCGATTTGGGTTGGTCCTGGCGGCCGCGGTGCTGGTCGCGGACCAGGTTACGAAATACCTCATTCTTGGCGCGGCTGGGTTTAGCCCGCCTGGCTGCCTGGAAACCGGCTATGGCTGCGGCTTTATTGAAGTCTCGCCGGTGTTCGACCTGCGCATGTTGTGGAACCGGGGGGTCAGTTTCGGCATGATGCGGGCCGATTCTGGCGTCGGCCGTTGGGCGCTGACCGCTCTTTCGTTCGGGATTTGCGGGATTTTTGTTTGGTGGTTACGCACCGCCGCACGACGCCTCACTGGGTGGTCACTAGGCCTCGTGATTGGCGGGGCGCTGGGAAACATGATTGACCGCATTCGTTTCGGCGCGGTCACGGATTTTATCGATTTTTCTGGACCTTGGTTTGGACTGACTATTGGCGGATGGTCGGTCGGCTTCCCTTGGGTGTTCAATGTCGCAGACGCCGCCATCAGCGTGGGCGCGGGGCTGTTGTTGCTCGACTTTCTCCTGCACGGGGAGGACAAGGACAAGACGGTGCGGCCCGCCGCATCGGGCGCGCCCCAGAAGGGTCACGATCAGGGATGAAATGCTGCCGCAGCCTAGACTGCGGTCAGCCTTGGCGATTTGCCGCCAGGCGGGCTAGAAGCGCCGCAAGATTTTGAAGGAGCTGGGCGTCCGATGACGAAAGCGATCACACTGATAGCGATACTAGCCGCCGCGGCCGCGGTCACAGGGTGCCAGAGCATTCAACAAGCCATCGGCGCCACCAAGGTCGCACCGGACGAGTTTCGCGTCGTCACATCGGCGCCGCTGACCTTGCCACCCGATTACAGCTTGCGTCCGCCCCAGCCAGGCGCGCCGCGCCCGCAGGAATTGGCGCCCGGCGAAGAGGCCCGCGCGGCCATCTTCGGTCAGGATGTTGGCCAAGGCGCGAGCGCTGGGGAGCGCGCGCTGGTCGCCGGCGCAGGCGCGGAAGCTGCCGATCCGAACGCGCGCGATCAGGTCGATTTCGAAGGCGCTGGCATCGTGCATCGTAACGAAGCGTTCGCCGACCGGGTGCTGGCGAATGCGCCGCCAACGGACGAGGCGCGCCGGCTGGCTGAGGAA
>JANNFH010000330.1:0-10310 GCA_031379565.1 Alphaproteobacteria bacterium | reverse complement strand
GTCGGAGATGCCGGCGGCGGAGACGAAATCACCAAAATCGAGCTGGCCTATGTCGCGGTAGATTCGGAAATGGGCCTGATTGCGTTGGCCAAAGCTACGCGAGACTTGCACCGACGGTTTGAAGAAAGCGAGTTCGACGGTCTGGTTGGCGTCGCCGGTGAACGTAAGCGTCGATTGCTCACCGGCGAGGCGGGTTTCGATCGTCCAGCTATCGTCGGGCCGCCAGGAATGAACCACGAAAGCTTCGGCCCGCTCTTCTTCCACCAACACGTTTGAATTGGGAATCGGGATAATGGCCGGCCCGCCGCCATCGTCATTGGTGAGCAGCAGCGCCTGATCGAGCGAATTGAAGGCGCCTTCGACGCCGAATTCGAGGCGGTGACGGCCAAGCGGGCGCGACAGCGACGCACGCAGAATGCTTTCGCCGCTTTCACTGTCGACATCCTGAGTAAACGTGGAGGCGAGCGCTCCCGCCGGATCGTACGAATAGAAGATTTCGCCGGAATCGTTGCGGCCGCGGTTGACGAGGCCGACAAGCCCCAACGACCAGGGGCCGATATCGCGGTCGTAATTGAGGCCCAGCTCGAACGTGCGCTGGTGCTCGGTGAAATTATCGACGTCGGTTCCAAGGCGCGCTTCGAGCGGATCGAAGAACAAGAAGCTATGCAGGCCATGGAAGCGGTTGCGATAAAGCTGGCCGTTCGCGCTCAAGCGGCCGCCGAATAACGGCATGGCCGCGTTGGCTGTGATTGAGCCTTCGCGAAAATCGCGTGGCGAGGGGGTTATCGCCGTCGAAATCAGCGCGCCCGCGCCGTCGGTGGTGCGGCGTGTGCCCGGTTGTGCGCGGAACAGACTGAAATAATCAACGCCGATTCCATATTCCAATTGCCCGCTGCGACCGGAATAGGAGGCCTCTCCTTGCGGGCCGATGCCGGCGCCGTTGTGCTCTCCGCCGAGCCGCCATAAGCCGCTGCCCGCCGAGGCCGTGCGCACGACGTTGAGCAGAACCGATTGGCCCGATGCGTCGCCCGCGACCGCCGCGCCGCGCAGCAATTCAATCCGCAGCACCTGCGAAGCGGGAATTTGGCCGAGTATGCCTTCGAGCGATTGGCTCTTGCTGCTGGGGCGCAGCCCATCGATCAGCAAATTGCCGACAGCGCCGGAAAATCCGCGCCGTCCATCGCCGCCGTCAAGGGTAAAGCCCGGCGTTTGGCTCACCATGTCGCGCGCGTTCTGCGGATTGAACTGGCTGAAAAAGGCGGCGTCGTAAACGATTCGGTCTGAAGCGTTCCCCGGTTGCGCCCCCGCGCAAGTGGGCGCCGGTTCGCAGCCAGGCGCGAGCGTTGCGCTCGGCGCTGGCGCGGTTTCCTGCGCATAGGCAACGCCCGTGAGCGCTAGCGCAGACACCATCATCCGTCCGAACATTGTCCCCTCCGATACGCGCTGGCTCGTTTCGATGTGCCGCGCACCGCATGGATGAAGGTTTGAGGGCTTTTTCTAGGCGCGCCCCACGCTTTTCGACCAAGCAACGATGGCGCGCGACAAGCTTCGGCAAGATAGGGCTTCTGGGCGCGCTGGCGCGCCTGTCAATGGGCGCTGCTAATGCGCCATCGCGCAATGCACTGCGCGCACATAGGGCTGATCAGGGCAAGCAATGAAACCGTCAATGAAGGCCAGCCGCATCGAACTGGCGCCGGGCGCCTGAGCGTAGCGTGCTCGCGCGGCGGCAAGGGCGGCCGCGTCGCGGCGGAGAAACGCCAGCGTCGCATCGACAGAGGCCGACCATTCCGCCTCGCCGCCGCGCGCCTCTTCGAAATGAGGAATGCCGGCTTGATCATGGCCCGACATCGCCAGCGCCTGGCCGGCGTGGAAATGCATTTCGAGAATCTGATCTGGCCTGAGCCGCGCGCTGTTCTCCGTTCGGTAGGCTTCCAGCTGCGCCACTGCTTGATCGGTGCAGCCTCTCGCCAAGAGTTCACGCCAGCCGGCGGCGTCAAAGGCGTCATAATCGAGTTCCAACTGTTGTGTGTCGATCGCGGCGGCACAATGTTGTGCGGCGGTCGGCGGAGCGGCGCCGTGCTGTGCTGCCGGGTCCAAGCTGGCCGCGCAAGCGCCCGTCAGGGCGGCGCTGAGCACTGCCAACCATTGAGTTACGTGCCTGGGATGTCTCATCGTGCGCGCCTCATTGAAAAAAGGGCGCTCTATCTCAATCATCGTGACGGCGCTTGTGCGTTGCGACGAGAGGGCGGCGGCGTCGGATGGGCGACTACAAACAAAAACGCCGCCGAGGCCTGAGCCGCAGCGGCGTTTCCATCTCGGATGAAACCGAGACTATCTCTTCTTGGTCTTCTTGGCCTTGGTCTTTTTCGCCGCGGCCTTAACGGTGGACTTTTTCTTGGCAGCCATGTGGCAACCTCCCAAGTGGATTAACGCGAACAAGCTTCTGCCTCGATTCGCGAAACTGTCCATGCGTTTGTGGTTTTACATTCCACCGATTGTCAGTCCGGTGATGTAGAGAGTCGGTTGTCCGACGCCGACGGGAACACTTTGTCCGGCTTTGCCGCAGGTGCCGACGCCATCATCCAATTGCAAATCGTTGCCAATCATTTTCACGCGCGTCAGCGCTGAAGGTCCATCGCCAATCAAAGTCGCGCCTTTGATCGGCGCTTTGATCGTTCCGTTTTCGACCAGATAGGCTTCGGTGCATTGGAAAACGAATTTCCCTGAAGTGATATCGACCTGTCCGCCACCGAAATTAACCGCGTAAACGCCGTTCTTCAGGCTGGCGAGGATCTCTCCTGGGTCTTTGTCGCCGGCGGTCATGAAAGTGTTGGTCATGCGCGGCATTGGCCGGTGGGCGTAGCTTTCGCGCCTTCCATTGCCGGTGGCGGCGACGCCGGAAAGGCGCGCATTCATGCGGTCCTGCAGATAGCCTTTGAGGATGCCGTCTTCGATCAGCACGGTGCGCTGCGTCGGCGTGCCTTCGTCGTCGATCGTTAGCGAACCGCGACGATTTTCGAGCGTGCCGTCATCGACAACGGTTACCCCTGGCGAAGCGACGCGCTGGCCGACCATGCCGGCGAAGGCCGAGGAGCCCTTGCGGTTGAAATCGCCTTCAAGCCCATGGCCGACGGCTTCGTGCAATAATACGCCGGGCCAGCCGGGACCGAGCACGACGTCCATCTCGCCCGCCGGCGCTGGAATCGCATCGAGGTTCACCAAGGCGATGCGCGTGGCTTCATCGGCCAGCGCCTTCCAGCGCGCAGGGGAGATGAACACTTCGTACGGCTCGCGCCCGCCGGCGCCGGCCGAGCCGCTCTCGCGGCGGCCATCACGCTCCACCGTCACCGACACGTTGATGCGCACCAGCGGGCGGTGATCGTTGAGCTTGGCCCCGTCGGGACGCAGGATGGTGAGCCAGCGCCGCGCGCCAGAAAGCGTCGCCGCCACTTGCACGACGCGGGGGTCCTTGGCCCGGCAATAGGCGTCGATGTCGGCCAGAAGTGCGGTTTTGTCGGTGAAGGCCGGCGCTTCGATCGGGTCGAAATCGGCGTAGAGCTGGCGGTTGACGCGCGGCGGGCTGACATCAAGCTGGCCGTCATGGCCAAGCTTCACCGCAGCTGCTGCTTCCGCCGCTCGCGCTACGGCGCCGGTTTCCAGCACGCTGGCGTGGCCGTAGCCGGCGCGCTCGCCGGCGACAATACGCAGGCCGAAGCCCTGCGTGGCGTCAAAGCTGGCTGATTTCAGCCGACCGTCGTCCCAATAGAAACTCTCGGTGCGGGTGTCTTCGGCGAAGATTTCGCCGTCATCGGCGCCGCGCGCAGCGTTCGCCAGTATCTTGCCGGCCTCGTCCCAATCCATCTCGGCAGCGTGTTCGGGCGCCGTCTGTAGGCCGTCAGCCATAAATTCTCCTTCCGGAACGAGTGGGGCGGTGCTGCTCCGGCTAATATAGGCGCCGAGTCGCGCTTCGTTGGGGCCCGGAGGCGGAATTTGCCGCCGAGTCGGCGGCGGCTTTAGGGCGAGCTGCCGTTCAAGATAGTGGCGAGGCGCTCCTGGCGCATGCGGACGAAGCGGGCCAATTCGGCGTTGGCGGGCCCCCAATCGGGCTCGATTTCGAGCGCGGTGGAATAATCCTCGAAGGCGCCGCGCAGGTCGCCGAGCGCCTCGCGCGCCGCGCCGCGATTGAAATAAGCCTTGTGCGGTTCGCGCACCCCGAGTGAAAGCGCCTCGGTTATGGCGGCTACGGCCGGGCCGGGCCGGGCCGTCATCACCAGGGCCGCGCCGCGATCGAGATGGGCCTCGGCATTGCGGGAATCGAGCGCAAGAACCGCCTCGAAATCAGCCAGCGCCGGCTCGCCTTCATTGCGGCGCAGATGCACCGATCCGCGGTTGATCAGGGTGGCGATCTGGTTGGCCCGGTTGAGCCGCTCGGTGTGCAGCGCCCGGTCGCAGGCCGCGAGCGCTTCATCGGAGACGTCGGCGGAGGCGGCATATTGGCTGCACGCTTGCGCATTGGGCGCCCCAATAGTGGTGCTGGCGCTGGTCTGACGGTCGCGGCCAGAGGGCTCGCCCACCTGCGCCAACGCCGGCGCCGCAGCACAAAATACCAGCGCGCAAACGCCGGCGCCGAATGCGCCGACCGGAAAGCGCCTTGGAAGCTGGGCGCGGCTCATGCTAGCACCCCCAACGGTTCAGACTCAGATGACAAAGGCCAGGCGCGGTCGAATGCCGCGCCCGGTTACTATAGGCGGGTGAACCATGGCGCGCCATACCGGCGCACAGGTCTCAGGGAGGCGGTACTGGTGCAGCGAGGGGCTTGGATCGTGGCCGGCGCGGTGGCGTTGGTCTTTGCGGCGGCGGGCGCGGCGGGCGCTCAAGAAGTGCTGCCGCAAAATGGCGCTGTCGGCATGCTCACGCCGGCGACGTCGATCATGCGTGAGATTGAGGCGTTTCATGGATTCCTGCTGCCGATCATCGTTGGGGTTTCCGCCTTCGTGTTGGCGCTGCTGCTCTGGGTCATCGTCCGCTACAATCGCCGCGCCAACCCCACGCCGCGCAAATTCACCCATAACATCCTGGTCGAAGTGATCTGGACCATTGTGCCCGTGTTGATCCTGGTGGTGATCGCGTGTAAATCGTTCCCGCTGATTTATCGCGAGGAAACCATTCCGCCGGCGGAATTGACATTGAAGGTTACGGGAAATTCCTGGTTCTGGAGCTTCGAATACCCCGATCTTGGCGTGCAGGTGGTGTCGAACCTGTTGCCGCAGGAAGAGGCCGAGGCGCAAGGCCGGCCCTGGCTGCTCGCGGTCGATAACGCGCTCTATATCCCCACTGATACGACGGTGCGCGTGCTGGTGACCTCGAACGACGTCATCCACTCGTTCGCGGTGCCTTCTTTTGGCGTCAAGGAAGACGCCATCCAGGGCCGCGTCAGCGAAACTTGGTTCAACGTTGACCGGCCGGGAATCTATTATGGCCAGTGCTCGGAGCTTTGCGGCATCAATCACGCCTACATGCCGCTTGAGGTCCACGCGGTAAGCCGTGCCGAGTTCGATCGCTGGGTCGCCGCCAATGGCGGGTCGTTGGCGTCCGTTTCGCCGCAGGCGCCGGCGGCGGCGGGCGCGCTCGCCCCGGGACCTGGCGCCCCCGCAGCTTCGCCGACGCGATAAGAAGGGACCAGACAATATGGCGACCGACATCGCTCACGACGCGCACGATCACCGCCCCAGCCTTTACGATTGGAAGCGTTGGGTTTACTCGACCAATCACAAGGACATAGGCACGATGTACCTGGTGTTCGCGATCATCGCGGGCATCATTGGCTCGACGTTGTCGGGGCTGATCCGTTACGAATTGGCCGAGCCCGGCATTCAGCTTTCAGCCTTGCCATGGCTTGCCGGCAACATCGAAGCCACCAAGCATTTCTACAACATGGTGGTGACCATGCATGGCCTGATCATGATCTTCTTCATGGTCATGCCGGCGATGATTGGCGGCTTCGGCAATTGGTTCGTGCCGCTGATGATCGGCGCGCCGGACATGGCGTTCCCGCGCATGAACAACATTTCGTTCTGGCTGCTGCCGGCCTCGTTCACGCTGGCGACGATTTCAATGCTGGTGCCCGGCAACGGCGATTTCAACGGCTTTGGCGGGGGGTGGACGCTCTATCCGCCGCTTTCGACATCCACCGCCCACCACGGCGGCCCTGCAATGGATTTGTTGATCCTGTCGATTCACTTGGCCGGCGCCTCTTCAATTCTGGGCGCCATCAATTTCATCACCACGATTTTCAATATGCGCGCGCCGGGCATGAGCCTGCACCGCATGCCGCTGTTCGTGTGGTCGATCCTGGTCACGGTCTGGCTGTTGGTGCTGGCGTTGCCTGTGCTCGCCGGCGCCATCACCATGCTGCTGACCGATCGCAATTTCGGCACGCAATTCTTTGAGCCCGCCGGCGGCGGCGATCCGGTGATGTACCAGCATCTGTTCTGGTTCTTCGGCCATCCGGAAGTCTACATTCTGATTTTGCCGGGCTTCGGCATGATCTCTCAGATCGTCTCCACGTTCTCGAAGAAGCCCGTGTTCGGCTATCTCGGCATGGCCTACGCCATGGTTTCGATTGGGTTCATCGGCTTCGTGGTCTGGGCTCACCACATGTACACGGTCGGCATGGGGCTAGATCTGGAGGCCTATTTCATCGCCGCCACGATGGTGATCGCGGTGCCGACCGGCATCAAGATATTCTCCTGGATCGCGACCATGTGGGGCGGTTCCATCGATTTCGCCGTGCCGATGCTGTGGGCGATCGGCTTCATCTTCCTGTTCACGGTCGGCGGCGTCACCGGGGTGGTGCTGGCCAATTCCGGCCTCGATACCTCGCTGCATGACACCTATTACGTCGTCGCTCACTTCCATTACGTGCTGTCGCTCGGGGCAGTGTTCACGATCTTCGCCGGCTTCTATTATTGGATTCCAAAAATGAGCGGCTACCGCTACAACGGCTTCCTCGGCGGCTTGCATTTCTGGATCACGTTCGTCGGTGTCAATCTGATCTTCTTCCCGCAGCACTTCCTCGGCTTGCAGGGCATGCCGCGGCGGATCATCGATTACAACGAGGCGTTCACTTACTGGAACCACATCTCGTCGATCGGCTACGCCATTACCGCTGTCGGCACGCTGTTCTTCTTCGTCATGCTGGCCGAGATGTTCATGGTCAAACGCAAGGCAGGGGCCAATCCATGGGGCGAGGGCGCAACCACGCTCGAATGGACGCTCTCCTCGCCGCCGCCATTCCACCAATATGCTGAGCTGCCGGTGATCAAGCCGGACGCGGGGCATTAAGGGCGTGGTGGCGTGGGCGCCCTTTTCCTCCCCTGCTTGCGGGGGAGGTGGCGAGCGAAGCGAGCCGGTAAGTCCGTTTGACATCGGCGCGTCCTCCATCCGTCAGTCCACTGCGCGTCCTGACAGCTCCCCTGAGCCGAAATCGCGTTTCGGTTTCGGACGCTTGAATAATTCCGGCCGCGACGCGGCCGGTGGCGGGTGAGCAAGATGACCATCGCCAACGCTGTCGCCTCGACTCGCCCAGCTTCGTTCAGCGATTACGTCGCGCTCCTGAAGCCGCGTGTGATGTCGCTCGTCGTGTTCACGGCTCTCGTCGGTTACGTCTGCGCGCCCGGCGCGGGCGACCCCGTGCTTGGCTTCGCCGCGATCGTGGCCATCGCTATAGCGGCCGGCGCCTCAGGCGCGCTCAACATGTGGTACGACGCTGACATCGACGCGATCATGACACGCACGCGCGCGCGGCCCATCCCTTCAGGGCGCGTGGCGCGCGAAGAGGCGCTGATGCTGGGCATCTTCCTCTCCGTGTTCGCGGTGATGACGATGCTGCTGGCGGCGGGCATGCTGGCCGCGGGCTTGCTGGCGTTCACAATTTTCTTTTACGCCGTGGTCTACACGATGTGGCTGAAGCGTTCGACGCCGCAGAACATCGTCATCGGCGGCCTTGCCGGCGCACTGCCCCCGGCAATTGCTTGGGCCGCGAAGGCAGGCGCACTGTCGCTCGATCCATTGATTCTCGTGGCGATCATTTTCGCTTGGACGCCGCCCCATTTCTGGGCGCTGTCATTGCTGCAGAAGGAAGATTACGCCGCCGCGCGCGTGCCGATGCTGCCGGTGACGCATGGCGCGAAGGTAACGCGCGCGCATGTGTTTGCCTATTCGCTGTTACTTGCGCCGGTGGGCCTCGCGCCCGTGTTCACCGGCCTTGGCGGCATGATCTACGCCGCGATTGCCGCGCTTGGCGGGGCGCTGTTCGTGTTTCTCGCCGCGCGCGTGCTGCGCTCACGCGCGGGCGAGGGCGACGCTGCTGAGGATAAGCACGCGCGGACGCTGTTCGGGTTCTCGATCTTGTACCTGTTTGCGCTGTTTGCGGCGCTCTTGGTCGAACACGGGCTCGGCGCATGAACGAGACGGTCACTCTCACGCCCGAACAAGTGCGCGCGCGCAGCCGGCGCAATGTGTGGTTGGCGGCAGCGATCCTCGCTTTCGCGGTGTTGGTGTTTTTCATCACCATCGCCAAGATGAGCGCAAACGGGGTCGGACCGTGAGCGCGCCGAACCGCAAGCGCATGGCGCTCACCGCCGCAATCGCCGCAAGCGTGGTGCTCGCGATGACCGGCTTGGCCTTCGCCGCCGTGCCGCTCTACAAGGCTTTTTGCAAGGCGACCGGCTATGGCGGCACCACGCAAACCGCGACTTCGGCGCCGTCCCAAATTCTTGACCGCACTATTGAGGTTCGCTTCGACACCAACGTCGCACCAGGCTTGGCGATGGAGTTCACACCAGAACAACGCGCGCAAACGCTGCGAATAGGCGCAACTGGCTTGGCATTTTTCCACGTGCGCAACACATCAGACCGGCCGATCACCACGATCGCCACCTTCAATGTGCAGCCCGAAACGACGGGGCAGTATTTCGTCAAGCTCGAATGCTTCTGCTTCGACGAGCGCGTGCTGGCGCCGGGCGAGGAAGCGAATTTTCCCGTTGTGTATTTCGTCGATCCAGAGCTCGCCTCCGATCCGGAGACGCGCGGTGTGGATTCTGTCACCTTGTCTTACACCTATTTCGCCTCGCGAGGGGCGGCGAACGCGGCGTTGAGCCAGTAGCGGCGCGCCTTGGTTTGGAAGCGCCCAAGGGGCGCGGGCATGAAGGAAAACGGCGATGGCGCACGGCCACGATGTGAAACACGATTATCACTTGGTCGATCCAAGCCCCTGGCCGTTTATCGGCTCGCTGGGCGCGCTGGTCTTGGCGCTCGGCGCTGTCGTGTTGATGAAGGGGCTTTCGCCTGACGCTTCGAATTTTTTGCTCGGCAGGGGCCAGTGGCCGCTGTTCGCCATCGGCGCGGTGATCATCGCTTTCACCTGCGTCGGTTGGTGGGGTGATGTGATCAAGGAGAGCCGCCAAGGCGATCACACGGCGGTGGTGGATATCGGCCTGCGTTACGGCATGATCTTGTTCATCGCTTCGGAAGTGATGTTCTTTGTCGCCTGGTTCTGGATGTTCTTCGAACTGGCGATCTATCACGGCCACCGCGCCGACTGGGTGGTGCCGACTTGGGACGAAGCCACCGCCGCCGCTTGGGCCAATTGGCCGCCTCCGCACGTTGATGCGTTCGATCCGTTTCATTTGCCGCTCATGAACACGCTGATCCTGCTGCTGTCGGGCACGACGGTGACCTGGGCGCACCACGCGCTGCAACAGAACGACCGCAAGGGCGCCACGCTGGGGCTTTTCCTCACCGTATTGTTGGGCGCGGTGTTCACGTTCGTTCAATTCGGCGTCGAGTATCCGGAGGCCGGGTTTGCGTTCGGCAATAACGCCGAGGTCAGCAACGCCAGCGTCTATGGGGCGTCTTTCTTCATGGCGACGGGCTTCCACGGCGCCCACGTCATCATCGGCACCATCTTCCTGCTGGTGTGTCTGTTGCGGCTGATGGCCGGGCAGTTCACGCCGACCAAGCATTTCGGGCTCGAAGCGGCGGCCTGGTATTGGCACTTCGTCGATGTGGTGTGGCTGTTCCTGTTCACGTTCGTTTATGTCACGCCCTATTTGACGATGCAGGCGAATTGAGGGGCTCCCAAACATGAATGCACGCGCCCCCTCGTCCTTCTCCCCATGTGGGAGTGTTGCGATACGCGATTTTTGCGGTTGTTTGTTGGGATTTTGGCGTTTGCACCTGTGCCCGATCGGCGTTTCGCCGTTTCGCGGGGTCGATCTGAGCGGGTTGGGGACGCGGCGGGCGCATTT
>JANNFH010000325.1:0-6283 GCA_031379565.1 Alphaproteobacteria bacterium | reverse complement strand
GCCGGCGGCGTGACGGCAAAAGACGTGGCGCTTGCGCGGTTCATGGATGAAGCCGCGCAGCAGTGACAAACAGGGAGCAGCCGATGGCCGGACGCGTCGCGGGAAAAAAAGCCTTCATCACCGGCGCGGCGCAGGGGCTGGGCGCGGGCATGGCGCGCGCGTTTGCGGCTGAAGGCGCGCAGCTGGCGCTGGCGGACATCAATTTCGTCGGCGCCGAAAAGCTGGCGGACGAACTGAACGCCAAGCATGGCGCGGGAACCGCTTTCGCGTTCGAGTTGGACGTCACCGACGAGGGCCAATGGATCGCCGCGCTCGCCGACGCCGACATCGCCATGGGCGGCATCTCCGCTCTGGTCAACAATGCCGGCATTGCCGGCGGCAAGCGCGGCATTGAAGAGATGGCGCTCGCTGATTTCAAACGGGTGATGAGCGTCAATGTCGATTCGGTGTTCCTCGGCGCCAAGCATGCGATCAAGCATCTGGCGCGGAACCAGCCCGGCTCGATCGTCAACATTTCCTCGATCGCCGGCCTGATCGCCAGCCACAACACCCCGGCCTACAACGCCTCCAAAGCGGCGGTCTGGCTTTTGTCCAAGAACATCGCGCTCTATTGCGCCAAAAAGGGCCTCGATATCCGCTCGAACTCGATCCATCCGACCTTCATCGACACGCCAATCCTCGATCCACTCCGCGCTGCCTTCGGCAAAGAAGAGGCCGAAGCAAAACTGGCGCGGCAGGTGCCGCTAGGGCGGATCGGCCAGCCCGAGGATGTCGCCAACGCCGCGCTCTATCTGATTTCCGACGAAAGCCACTTTGTCACCGGCGCGGAGATCAAGGTGGACGGCGGCATCTCAGCCATGTGACTTGCCTCAAAGCCGCCCGCGCCCAACATGTTAAGCGGTGTCAAAGGGGTCGTTCATGCGTTCACTCGCCGCCGCCGCACTTTTAGCCCTCGCCGCCTGCGGCCAACCCGCGCCGACCAGCAAGGGCGATCCCACACCGGCGCCGGGAATAGTCGAGTTCGGTTCGACCCAGAACATGCCGGACTGGCTGTTCATCCTGCGTACCAATGACGGGGGCACTATCCATTTCAACCAGCGCACCGTCACCCGCGCCGACGGCATGGCCGATATCTGGCTGCAAGTGCATCACGGCCATGATCAATTGTACAATTTTGAAACTGAGACCGCCGCAACCGTCATCCATTACGAACTTGAGCGGCTGCACTACCGCTTCAATTGCCAGGATGAGACCTTCATCATCGCCGATCGGCAAATCTTGGGCCCCAACGAGCAAGTGATCGCCAACGATGAGCCGCGGCAAATCTGGCGCGCGACCCCGCCCCAAGGCGCGGCGCGCCAAGTGATGCCGATCGCTTGCCGCGGCGCCTAATTCGTGCGGCGCTGATAAAGGATGTTGGCGAGCAGCACGCGCGCGCCCGCCGCGCCGAGCGTGCGATCGACCCCTTGCTGCATGAGACGCGTCAAGGTGGTGGGATCGGGCGCGGTCCGGTCGCGGTAATAGGTCGTGGCGTAGGTTGAGAGCGCGGTGCGGAGCGCATCGCGCAAGCGCGGCGCATTGGCGCCGGCCCGGTTGCGCAAGCTGGCGTCTGGAATGTCCAGCCCCATATCGACCACCAGCGTGCCGCGCGTGGAATCGCGCTGCAATACGGCGGCCGAGAGAGTCGGCATCGGCATGAAAGACTCGGCCGACGTGAGGCGCTGTTGGCGGTCCGGCGGCGCATGCTGCGCGGCCGCCGGATTCGCCAGAACAACCAACGCGGCGACAAGGGCGAACTGGCGGCGGCTGAGGCGCATGGCGCTCATACTTGCTCAAGCTGGGCTAATGAAGCGTGAACACGTCGGCCCTGCGATTCTCGCACTAGCTCAAAGCGCGGTCGAGCTGCTTTGCCATACAGCCCATTCTGGCGTCTCCTTTTCCGACTAGCCCACATGGCCCCGCAGCTTGCGAAGTCCAGCCTAAACCGCTAGCGCAAGGCGTCACACAATGCCGCATCTGGCGGTGAACGAGGGTTTGATGCTGGATTTTTCCGCCCCGGTAAATGCGTTCGTCGCGGGGTTTCCGGATTTCATCCTTCAATTGGGCGTAGCGCTCGGGCTCTTCATCGCCTCGCTGATCCTCTATGTGCTGATGACGCCTCACCGGGAGCTTGAGCTGATCCGGGCAGGCAACCCATCGGCGGCGCTGGCTTTCGCGGGCGTGGTGGTGGGCTTGGCCATTCCGTTGGGTTCGTGCTTGGCCCACGCGTTCGGAATGTGGGACCTCTTGATTTGGGGTATTGTGACGCTGCTTTTGCAATTGCTGGCGTTTCGCTTCGCCGACATTTTCTTGCGCCACCTGCCGCGGCGCATCGCCGAGGGCGACGTGGCGGCGGCTGTGTTTCTCATGAGCGTGAAGATTGGCTTGGCCTTGATCGTTTCAGGCGCCATCGCCGATCCAAACGTGACCATGTTCAGGGGCGGGTGAGGCGTGCGCTTCATTCCCGATTGGCTGCTCTACATCGTCGTCATCGCGGCAATCGTGTTCGTGCTGTTCGAAGTCGATGACCGCGCCGACGCGCCGCCGGCGCTTGAGACGTCAGAGCAAGGCGCGTTCCTGCCGCCGCCCTCGATCTACGATCCGGAGATTCTGGTTGAAGTCGGCCCGGTTTCATCAGGCCTCGGCAGCGCTTTCGCGATTTCCGAAGATGGCTGGTGGGTGACGGCGCGCCATGTCGTCGATGACTGTGACCAAGTCGGCTTGATCGTTTCACGCGGGGCGGCGGCGCCCGTGACCGACGTGAAAGTGGCGCTGTTCGCCGATCTCGCTTTGCTGAAGACCGACCGCGCGCCAGTGCCGCTCGCGCTCGACACCTCCGAACGGCAATTCCAAGTCGGTCAGCGTGCATTTCATGTCGGCTTTCCCCAGGGCCGCCCAGGCGAGGCCTATTCGCGCTTGATCGGCCGCGAAACCTTGATCGCGCGCGGGCGCTACGATCTGGAAGAGCCCGTGCTGGCTTGGGCCGAACTAGGGCGCACCTCCGGCCTGCGCGGGTCGCTTGCCGGCATGAGCGGCGGGCCTGCGATCGCAGCCAACGGCCAGGTGATCGGCGTCACGGTGGCGGAATCAGCGCGGCGCGGACGCATCTACACTGCCTCGCCGTCATCGATTTTGCGGCTGCTGCGCGTCGAGCAGATTGATGCGGAAGGCGCGCCGGCGCCGCGGCTGACGCCTGAAAATTACGGCGAACAATCCGACGACCTCCGCCGCGAACTCGCGGTTGCGCAAGTGGTGTGCATCGCCCCTGGGGATCAGCCCATTCAATGAGCGCGCCCTTCGCCGATCGCCTGATCGAGGCCGTAAGGCGGCTCGACACGCCGCTTTGCGTAGGACTCGATCCGTTTGCCGAACGCATTCCCGCGTTGTTTGGGGATGCTCGAACCGATGTCAGCGCATTGGCGCGCTTCGGCGAAGCGATTGTCGAGATCGCGGCCAAGCATGCCGCGGTGCTGAAGCCGCAGCTGGGCCTGTTCGAACCTTTCGGGCCCGAGGGCGTGCGCATTGCGCGTGACCTCTGCGCGCAGGCGCAAGCGTTCGGCATGGCTGTCATCCTCGACGCCAAGCGCGGCGACATTGGCAGCACCGCTGAGGGCTATGCGCGCGCCAGCCTCGGTCCCTCGCCCGGCTTCGATGCCGATTGCGTGACCATAAATCCCTATCTCGGCCGAGATTCGCTCGAGCCCTTCTTCGCCCGCGCCGAAGCACACGGCAAAGGCGTCGCCGTCTTGGTGCGCACCTCCAACCCGGGCGCGCGCGACCTGCAGGACATCGATTGCGGCGGCGCGCCTTTATGGCGGCGCACCGCCGAGATGATCGCGCCCGCAAGCGCGCGGCTGAAGGGAGCGGAGGGCTGGTCTGGCCTGATGGCGGTAGCGGGCGCGACCTATCCCGAAGAGGCGCGTGCTTTGCGCGCGATTCTGCCGGACGCGCTGTTCCTGGTCCCAGGCTACGGCGCTCAAGGCGCCTCCGCCGCGGATGCAATTTCAGGCTTTACGCAGCGCGGCGGGCGACGCGAGGGCGGCGTGGTTTCGTCGTCTCGGGCCTTGACCTACCCGCAAGATGCGGAAAAGGCGCGGACTTTAGCCGAGTGGCGCGCAGTTGTTGACGCCGCCATGGTTGCGGCTGCAGCCGAGCTGCGCGCCGCCTGTCTTGTTTGAAACAAGGACAAATCCAGCAAGTTTGGTTAATGCAAGAGCTTGGCGGGGGATCGGCCCAGCTTGGGCACGTGAGGGAGACCTAAATGCCGAACGGAATCGTGCTTGCGCGCGCCGCGCTGGCGGCATTCGTGCTGCTTGGGACCGCGCCCGCTTTCGCTGACGGGCCCGGTGAAGCCGGCGCCGACGTCGCGCCAGCCCCTGCGCGCGCAGCGCCGCTGCCCGCCGCGCAACCCGGCCAGGCGCTGAACGGGCAATCCGGGCAGATGTCGCTGGCGGGCGGCGAGATCAATCTCAACGTCCCCAGGAGCTATCTGTTTTATCCCGCCGAAGTCGCGCTGGGCTATCTGCAGCGCAACAGCGCCCCGACGCCCAGCGGAACCGTGATTGGGCTCATCGCCCCAGCCCGCGCACGCGTCGATCAACCGGGTGTCTGGGCCACCGTGTTGAGCTACAATCCAATTGGCTATATTCCCGGCGAGACCGCCTCGGGCTTGGGCGACACTAATTTTCTGCCGGCGGTCCAAGCCTCTCGAACCGATCAGGGGCGGGTATTCGAAGGCTTCGCCATCAATCCCGCCTTCGACGCCCTCGCCGCCGGTCTTGGTTGGGCCGAACGCACAGGCGCGCCAGGCGGCGCCCGCGGCGCCGATTTCCGCCACGAACAGCGTAGTCTTGGCCGCCGCGGCGTGGCCGGCTTCACGTCCATAGGCAGCGCCGATCAGATGAGCACGATTGTCGCGGCGTTGCCGGACATGTCGCGGATGATCACCTTTGCAGCCGGACGCGCCTACGCCGATTTCCAACCTGCCACGGATACGGTGTCGAACTACACCGTGCCAGGGCTCGTAACCGGTGTCCCAGCGGCGGCGCCCCAAGCCGTCGTTGATAACGGCGCCGGCGGAGAGCAAACCAGCGTCGGCGGCCTATCTGGGGCGTTTCCTTGGATCGCCAGCGGCGTCATCGTCCTCGCTGCGGCGGGCTATCTCATGATGCGCCGCCGCCGCGATCCGAATGTCGATCCGGACGACGCATAAGCACGCTATCTTCGCACACCTCGACGGCAAGCGGCGTCAAGCCTTCGCCATTGCAGGGCCCGCCGGCGCACGCGCCGGTGTCGAGCACAAAGCTCGCGCCGTGCGCGCCGCAAACAAGGTAACGTCCCTCCTGCACCAGCACCCGCCCATCGGCGCGCTGCAGCGGATAGCCGGCGTGGGGGCAGACGTTCTCGTAAGCAAACACGGCGTGCGCACGGCGCGTGATAAGTATTGAAAAATGCGCGCCATCGCTTTGAAAGCGAAGCACCACGGCGCCGGGATCGGGCACATCCTCCAACCGCGTGAGAAATGAACCCGGCGCGGGCCGCGCCGGGTTCATACGCTCTCGGCTTTGAACGGACGCGACAGCAGCGCATTGATAGCGTCGTCAATGCTGACGCGACCGGCGACGATTGCCGCCACCGCCTCGCAAATCGGCATCTCGACGCCGTGCTTTTTCGCTAGCGCCACGATTGCGGGCGCGCTCTCCGCGCCCTCCGCCACGGAACGGCGCTCGGCCAAAATGTCCGCCAGCGCGCGCCCTTCACCGAGCGCCGCGCCCAGAGAGGTGTTGCGCGAACTGAGGCTTGCGCACGTCAGCACAAGATCGCCCAGACCACAGAGGCCGCTCAGCGTCTCGGCTTTGGCGCCCAGCGCCAAGCCCAGCCGTGTCAGTTCGGCAAAGCCGCGTGTGATCAGCGCGGCGCGCGCGCCGTCGCCCAGCTTGCGTCCTTCGGCCACGCCGCAGGCAATGGCGATGACATTCTTGACCGCGCCTCCAATTTCCGCGCCGATAAGGTCATCGGCCACGTAAGGCCGGAACGTCGGCAGGCCGATGGCGGCGACCACCCGCCGGGCATAGGCCGCGTCCGCGCTAGCGATGGTGGTGGCGGTAGGCAAGCCGCGGGCGACATCCTTGGCGAAGCCCGGCCCCGAAAGCACGGCGGCCACGGCATGTGGAATTTCCTGGGCCAAGACCTCTGTCATTAGCGCCAGGCTGCCGCGCTCGACACCCTTGGCGCAGAGCGTAAT
>JANNFH010000311.1:0-1765 GCA_031379565.1 Alphaproteobacteria bacterium | reverse complement strand
TGAAGCGGATCTGCACGGGGTCGAGAACGGCGGTGCTGCCTTCCTTGCCCACGAAGCTCAGCCGCGGCAGCGTGCCGATCACGGTGCCGTCGTCTTTCGTTTCGACTTTCGCGGCACCTTCCGCCTTCGCGGTGAAATCGGTGTCTGCGCCCGGCTTGGTCACCGCGGCGACAAACTGATCGAGACGTGTTTGAAGTTGCTTGGCATCAACGGCAGGTGTGCTGCTCGATCCGCCGCACGCCGTGACAAACACGGCGAGCAACAGCGCAGGCACGAAGCGCCGCGCAAAACGACTGCGGGTCATGCTGTATGTCCTTAAATAGAGTGAGAGAGCGGTCCTAAACCCTGACGGCGCGGAATGTGCCGGGGACGGGCAAGCCCGGTCAAGTGCCGCCCGTCACGCAGAAACGTGCGATTCCTCAAGCGTTTTGAGTGTCCACAGCGGCGACATCGCTAGAATGAGCAAGGGCAACCCGCTCCCCGCAATGGCGATCCACAGCACGTTGCCCGTCCCCACAACATCCGCGAGCGGTCCCGCGATCAATGCACCAACGGGGAGAGAAAGCCCCTCCACCACCTGAAATGTCGCACCCGCGCGCGCCTGAACGTCTTTGTGCAGCGCCGTTTGTCTGATGCTGACCGCCAAGATCATGAAGGCGGATAGAAATCCGTCGCCGATCAACTGCTGCCCGACAAGAAACGGGATGACCAGAATGCCGCGCCCTTCGGCGGCCGGAATAAGCACGCTCGCAATCACCCAACATGCAAGACAAAGCACCACCGCGCGTCCGATGCCAAGTCGCCGGCTCAACGGCGTTGCGACGAAGGCGCCCCACAGCGCCCCAATCCCGCCCACGCCGATGATGACGCCGAGTGTCGCGGCGTCGAGGCCGAGCGTGCGCAGCGTGAAAATCATGTAGATCGCAGAGAAGAACCCGCCGAACAGACCGAACGTGCCTTGCGCCAAGAGCAGCGCAAACACGATTGGATGTGAACGGCACGCACCCCATCCCTTCGCAATGTCGGCCAAAGGATGCTGCGCACCGGCCAGCGGCGAGGTGGCCTCATCCGCCTCAACCGTCTTCAACCACCATGCCGACCAGAGAAAACTTAACGCATCGGCAATGATTGCGACCGGCGCCGTGATGGCCTGAACCAGAACACCCGCGATGCTTGGGCCAACGATCTCAGCGACCGCTTCCGTGGTTTGCAGCTTCGTGTTGCCCTCGACCAAGTGCCGTGCATCGATCAATCGCGGCAAATAGGCTGACTTCGCAATCACAAAGATCGCGGTTGCCGTACCCGTCAGACCCGCGACGATCACCAACTGCGCCATGGTCAACAGGCCGAACAGGGCGGCCAAAGGCAGCGTCAACAGCAAACCGGCGCGCAATATATCCATCGCGATCAGCAACGGCCGCTTGCGCGTGCGATCGATCGAACCGGCGAAAAAAATTGCGGCAACAACGCCCGGCGCGGTCGCCACCGCACTCAATACGCCAACGGCGGTCGCCGACGCACCGAGCGACGAGATTGCAATGATCGGCAGCGCCGTGCGCGTGATGCGGCTGCCCAGCGCGCTGATCGCTTGCGCCGCCCAAAGCCGCCGGAAATCGGTGTGGGTCGTCAATGCCGGCGGCTGTCTCATTGCTCCGTTCACGGATTATTAGCCATAGAATATCGCCGCGCCGCGTCAACTTAACCAGTCTTTGGCACATTTGCGCCAATAGTGGAAACGAAGCGTCAGCCATATCGGCGAGCAGCA
>JANNFH010000280.1:0-5449 GCA_031379565.1 Alphaproteobacteria bacterium | reverse complement strand
GAGCAAGTCGGGCGCCGGAGTAATTTCGTGTGCTGCGACACGCCTGTTGGGGGCACTCTGTTAGCCTGTGAGGCGAGTTCTGTTTGTTGGGCTACGCATGCGCACGCGCCCGGCATCGACATCTTGGGCGATGTCGGAGGTGTCGGCGTCGATATTGCGGCCTCACGCGGGGCCTCATCGGCGCCTCCGCTTGCGGCGTACGCGCTGCAATCATCCTGTTTGCGCCGCGGCCTGCGCGTTAGCCCGGATTGCAGTCTAGTATGCCGCAAGGGCCGGCCATTTTGATTCTAGCCCGCGCATGAGGGGCCATGTCCGATGCGTCTTCCGCCATGCGCCGCCGCGCGCCGATCCCGCGCACGGTTTGGGCGCTGGGTCTCGTCAGCTTCTTCATGGACGTCTCGTCCGAGAGCATCCACGCGCTCTTACCGCTCTTTCTGACGACGACGCTGGGCGCGAGCGTCTTGTTGGTGGGGATCATCGACGGGGTGGCGGAATCGACCGCGGCGATCTCGAAAGTGTTCTCAGGCTATCTTTCCGACCGCATGGGGCGCCGAAAGCCGCTCATTCTTCTAGGCTACGGCCTGGGCGCTCTCTCGAAGCCCTTCTTCGCCATCGCCGCCACGCCGCTTCTCGTTTTCGGCGCGCGCTTCGCCGATCGCATCGGCAAGGGCCTGCGCGGCGCGCCGCGCGACGCGCTGGTGGCGGACGTGACGCCATTGGAGATACGCGGGCGCGCCTACGGGCTTCGCCAAGCGCTCGACACCGCCGGCGCGTTTGCCGGTCCGCTGATCGCAATCGCGCTGATGGCGCTCTTCGCCAATAATATGTGCGCTGTGTTCTGGGCGGCGCTGATCCCGGCCGCGATCGCGGTCATTCTTGTTGTCATAGGTGTCGAAGATCGCGCGGCTGGGACCGCACCCGCGCGTCCGCCCGTTCGCTTGGCTGATCTGAAGCGCTTGCCGGCGCCGTTCTGGCGTGTCGTCGCGCTGGGCGTTGTCTTCACTTTGGCGCGCTTCAGCGAAGCCTTCCTGATCCTCCGCGCTTCAGACCAGGGCTTGCCGCTGATGTGGGCGCCGCTGGTCTTGGTGGTGATGAGCGTCGTCTATTCGATCGGCGCTTATCCCGCAGGCGATCTCTCTGATCGGCTGCCGGCGCGCACGCTCTTTCTGTGGGGCATCGCCGCGCTGGTCGCCGCCGATCTGGCGTTGGCCTTTGGCCCAGGGCTGATCGGCGTCTTCGTTGGCATCGCGCTCTGGGGCGCACACATGGCGCTGACGCAAGGCCTACTGGCCAAGCTTGTCGCCGATAACGCGCCGGCCGATCTCAGAGGCTCAGCATTTGGCTTCTTCAATCTGGCGACCGGCGTCGCCCTTCTAGCGGCAAGCGTCGCCGCAGGCGTGCTGTGGGATGTCGCTGGCCCGCAGGCGACGTTCCTCGGCGGCGTCGTGTTTGCCGCGGTGGCGGCTTTGATGCTGGCGAGCGTCAAGCGCTCGCCGCCACCGCAGGCTCACTAATCGCAGCGCATTGCTGTGCGTGCATCCAGTCGGCGATCGCTTGCGCCTTTGACGCGGCAGTGAAAATGGCGCGCGGGTCTGACCTCAAAATCTCCAGTAATCACCAGCTCCAAATAATCTGAAGGAGTTCGGCGATGACGCTGATATCCCTAGCAAAATCGCCCGATCAAAGCGATTTTGCTGCGCATTATTTCGTCGTGACACGCTCGGCGTTGTTCATCCCAAGCCGAGGTGATTCGTTGATGTCACAGCATTCGAGTGAGTTAGTCGTGCGCCTGCGCACGTCGTTGGAGCAGCAGCGCTACAGCGCGATGGTCATCCACAATTACTGCGTCAACGCGGAGATGTTTCTCCAGCATCTGGCGCGCGGGCGCATCGCGCTCGACGCGGTCACGCCGCAATTGGTCGTGGATTACCTGAGCGAGGAGATTGTTCAATTTCGCAAGCGCCACGGCCACGAGCCAGGCCCTAATTGGCAGTCTATTCCGCGCGCGGGCATTCACGCGATGCTCAAGCTGGCGCTGCCGCAATGGCCGCCGGAGTCGGCGTTTTCTTCCGCAGAGATAGCGTGTCGGCGTCTATGGGGAGAGTTTGCCGAATGGCAGCGGGTTGAGCGCAATCTCGCGCCAAAGTCGATCCTGGATTTCAAGTCTGAGCTGCATTGCTTTCTCCGCTGGCGCATGGTGCGCGGCTACGGCGACATCAGCCTGCTGTCGATTGTTGAGATTGATGCCTATTTCGCCGAGCGCGCGCCAAAGCTCCGTCGACGTTCGATCAAGGATACAGCACAGCGGTTGCGGTCCTTCGTTCGATTTCTTCACACGACGGGCCGCGTCAAGATGGACATCTCCGCCCAAATCATTTCGCCCACAATGTACGCGTATGAGTCCATTCCATCAGCGCTGAGCGAAGCACAGATCGATGCGGTGCTTGCAACGACGCGCAAAGATCAATCGTCATTGGGCCTGCGCGACTACGCTATCTTGGTTTTGCTGGCGACCTATGGCGTGCGCGCCGGTGAGATCATGCAGCTCCGTCTCGACGATATCGATTGGCGCGCCGAGACGCTGCGCATTCGCCACACAAAGACACGCGGCCAGACGGTGTTGCCGCTGTTGACGCCCGTGGGCGAGGCGATGCTGGCGTACTTGCAGCGCGGCAGGCCCGAGACCGACCGACGCGAGGTCTTCCTGCGTGCGCGGGCGCCGTATCAGCCGTTGCGCACGCTTCACAGCGAGGTGCGCCGACGGCTAGAGGCCGCGGGCGTCAAGCCCGAGGGCAAGAGCGGCCCGCATGCATTCCGACATGCCCGCGCCGTCAGCCTGCTGCGCGCCGCCGTGCCGCGCAAGGTGATCGGCGATCTTTTGGGACACCGATCCTACGACGCCACGATTCTCTATCTCAAATTGGCGACCGAAGATCTGCGCGCGATCGCGCTCGACATTCCTGGTCGGGAGGTTCGCTCATGACCGGCTGGCCTGAGGCAGATGGCGTCGCCATCGATGAGTTCGTCCGCAGCCGCCGGATGCGCACGCGCGACGCCAGGGAGCGTTTCGCGCGCATTCTGAGCAATTTCTGTAAGGACATGACGCGCTGCGGCGTCCCATCGGGGGTTATGCGACGCGGTGACCTGGAGCGATGGTTCAAGGCCGGCCGTGTGCGATGGACCAAATCGACGTTCTCTCTCCGCGCCCGCATCGTGTGCCGCTTCCTGGAGTTTCTCTCTCAGCGGCAGCTGATCGCTTCAAATCCCATCGCGGCGCTCCAGGCCGAGTATTGCGTCCGATGCGCGCAAACGATCGTGAAGGCGTTGATCGCACCCGACGCCGACTCCGCGCTCGAAGCGCTCCGTCAATATCCGAGATTCGGCAGCGTGCTCGGGCCGTTGATGCGCAATCATGTAACGATGATGCGCACGCGAGGATACCGCTTCGACGCACAGACTGCCCAGTTCTTGCGCTTCGATCGGTTTTTGCAAGCCCATCCTGAGCTCAACGAGACGCCGATCGACACGATGCTGGCGCAATGGCGCGCGGTTAGCTCGACACCATGGCAAGCAGCTGACTGCGAGCAGCTTGGGCGTCGACTTGCCAAAGCCCGTCGCCATATCGATCCGAGCATCGAGCTTCCCCGCCGCAACGGACGCCCGCAGAAGGAGGTTGAGCGGAGATGGCGGCGTCCGCACATCTATACCCCCGAAGAGATCACCCAGCTCTTGGATACGGCGCTCGCATATCCGTCTCCACGCTCGTCGCTCAGACCGCTTTCGATCTACACGATGATCGTTCTCGGCTATTGTGCGGGGCTTCGCGTTTCCGAGATCGCTCGCCTCGATTTGCGGGACATCGATCTGGACGTTGGCTCCATCACCATTCGCGAGACCAAATTCTTCAAGTCACGCATTCTGCCATTGACAAATAGTGTCGTGAGCGCCCTCCGAGAGTATCTCGATGCGCGACACCGCGTCGGCGCACCGCAAGATCCAGATTCGGGCCTTTTCTGGCATGAGCAATGGCGCGCCCGATATCATCGGGGCAGCATCCGATTTCTGCTGATCGATGCGCTCCGCCGTGCGGGCCTTAAGCCTGCGCGCGGCAAGATCGGCGCGCGCGTCCACGATCTTCGCCATTCGATGGTCGTCAATCGCATCACGGCTTGGTATCGCGCCGGCGTCAATCCGCAGGACAAGCTGGCGCACTTAGCCACCTATCTTGGCCACCGCGATATCAATTCGACGCTCGTCTACATCACCGTCACGCGCGATCTGCTGCAAGAGGCAGGCGAGCGCTTCCGCCGCTTCGGCGCGCACCACCTGCAAGCCGAGGGAGGCCGCGCATGAAGGCGATCGATCCCTTTACTGAGCTGCTGCGCGCCTTCTTCTGCGAGTGGATGGTCGAGCAGCGCAATGCATCGCCTCACACCATCCGCTCCTATCGCGACACGTGGCGCTTGTTCTTGCGCTTCGTCGCCCAGGCGCTAGGCCGCCCCATAGCGAAGATCGCGTTTAGCGATCTCACCGCGGTACAGATCACCGCGTTCCTTCGGTATGCCGAGACGGAGAGAGGCGACAGCATCGGCACGCGCAATTGCCGTCTCGCCGCGCTCCGAAGCTTCTACGGCTTCGTCGCCGGGCGCGAGCCGCCATTGGCGGCGCATTGTGCGGCGGTGTTGCGCATTCCCGCCAAACGCGCGCCGATCCACGCACCGGTCTATCTCGATCCCGAGGAAGTGGCCGTGATTTTGGGGCAGCCGGATCGGTCGACGCTCGAAGGTCAACGTGATCACGCGTTGCTTTCGTTCCTCTACAACACCGGTGCGCGCATCCAAGAAGCGCTCGATCTGAAGCCCCAGGCGATTCATTTCGAGGCGCCATCGTTCGTGCGTCTCTACGGCAAGGGCCGCAAGGAGCGGCTCTGTCCGCTATGGCCGGAGACGGTTGGGCTGCTGAAAGCGCTGCTCAAGCGGCGCCCGCGGGCCGATGACGAGCCGATCTTCGTCAATCGCTATGGCGCTCCGCTCGGCGCATCAGGCGTGCGCTTCAAGCTCGCTGAGTGCGTCGCGGCCGCGGCGAAGATCACGCCCAGCCTCATTGCGAAGAAGGTGACGCCACACAGCTTTCGCCATTCGACCGCTGTGCATCTCGTCGCCGCTGGCGTCGACATCACCGTGATCCGCTCTTGGCTTGGGCATGTGAGCCTCGACACGACCAACCATTACGCTCAGGCCAATTTGGAGACAAAACGCAAGGCCATCGATCGCTTGGATATATCCGCCATTCCGACCAAGCCGCCGCGATGGAAGCGCGACGCTGGCGTGATGGCTTGGCTCGACGCACTCTGAGAGGAAGGGAAATAATGTGAAGGACGCGGATCGCGTCCTTCAATGCGAACAACGGGTTGCTCGTGTTCCTTCACATTATTTGATGCTGGTGATTA
>JANNFH010000267.1:0-4586 GCA_031379565.1 Alphaproteobacteria bacterium | reverse complement strand
CATGCGCTATTTCATCATCCACGCCCACCGCCTGCTCGACCCGGAAACGCACCAGGGTCACGAGTGAGTCAGCGCACGCCAATGAAACCGGGTGCGCTCATCGGGCGGCTTTGGCGCGATTTCGTTGCGCGCTACACGCTTGACCTGGTGGCGCTTGGCCCAGTGCTGGCGACCGTAGCGGCGTCGGGCGTTTCCTATGCGCTGATCCTGAAATTCGCCACCGACAACATCCAAGGCGCAAACCTGCGCGCCATAGCGCTTGTCCCGGTTGCGGTAATCGCCGCAACGCTGATCCGCGCGCTAGCGATCTGGGGGCAAGCGGTGCTTTCCCAAGGGCTGGCGCTCAAGGTGTTGCGTGATCTTCAAGGCGCGATGTTCGCCAAGTTGATGAGCGTGGATTTTGTGCGCTTCGGCCGGGAAGAGAGCGGCAAGCTGGTCTCGCGCTTCACCAACGACATCACCATCGTCGGCGATGGCCTAGTCCGCGGCGCCCAAACTGCAATCCGCGACACGCTGACGCTCGCCGGCGCCATCGCCTCAATGCTGTGGCTCGATCCGGTTTTGGCGTTGGTCGTGCTCGGCGTGTTCGCCATCGCCGGCGGCCCGCTTAACGCCATCGCCAAGCGCGCCCGGCACGCCACCGAGGCGGCGCAAGTCCAGGTTGGCGAATTGACCTCGCTGCTGACGGAAACATTTGGCGCGGCGCGTTTCGTCAAGACCTATGGGCTTGAGGCGCGCGAGGCCGCGCGGGCCGGCGAGGCGTTTGAAATCCGACGTCGCATTTCCCTCAAACTCGCGCGCAACCGCGCCCGTAGCGAACCGCTGCTGGAACTCATCGGCGGCTTCGCGTTAGCAGGCGTGCTCTATCTTGCCGGCATGCGTATTGCCGTGGGCGATATGACCTTCGGTGATTTGTTGGGCATGATCGGCGCGGTTAGCGTCGCCACGCCTGCCGCCCGCTCGGTGGGGAACTTCAACACCATCCTCAATGAAGCGCTGGCCGCGCTGACCCGCATCTTCGCCCTACTCGACGAGCCACAGACGATACTTGATCGCCCCGACGCCAAGCCGCTCGCCGTAACGGCGGGCCGCATTGAATTTCACAACGTGTCATTTTCCTACGGCCAAGGCGCGGCGCTTGAAAATATCGCCTTTGCGGTCGAACCCGGCGAGACCGTCGCGCTGGTCGGCCCGTCAGGCGCGGGCAAGTCCACCATCTTCAATCTGCTCCCGCGCTTGTATGATGTTAGCGCTGGCGCGGTGCGCATAGACGGGCAGGACGTGCGCGAGGTGACGGTCGCGAGCCTTCGCGCCGCCATCGCTCTGGTTTCTCAGGAGGCGGCCCTGTTCAACGATACCGTCGCCGCCAACATTGCCCTGGGCCGCGCGGGCGCCGCCCAATCCGACATCGAGGAAGCAGCGCGCGCCGCCGCCGCCCACGATTTCATCCTGGCGCTGCCGCTGGGCTATGCCACCATGGTTGGCGAGCGCGGCGCCAACCTCTCAGGCGGCGAGCGCCAGCACGTCGCCCTCGCCCGCGCTTTTCTGCGCGATGCGCCAATCCTGCTGCTCGACGAAGCCACCAGCGCGCTTGACGCGGAGAGCGAGGCCAAGGTGCAGGAGGCGCTAAAACGCCTCACCAAAGGCCGCACCACGCTCGTGATCGCCCATCGGCTCTCCACCGTCCGCGACGCCGATCGCATCATTGCGCTTGAAGATGGGCGCATCGTGCAGATGGGCGCGCACGACGAATTGATGCAGCGCGATGGCCTCTACGCGCGACTCAGTCGACTGCAATTCGCCGAGCCGAAGAGCTGAGCAGGTTACTCGCGCCGCAGCACTTTATCGACCAATACGTTGGCCCACCATTCCGACATGAACGCGGCCTTGACCCCGGCATGGTCATAATCTTGTTCGACCCATTGCAGGAATGGTTTGCCGCTTTCGGCGGTCTCGGCCAGGTAGCGATCGAAGAAGAAGTCGATCATCCCGGTCTTGCCTTGGCGCACGTGCAGATATTTCAGCGACAGCTGTTCGACCGCCTCGCCAATGGGCAGGCCCATGCGGAAGTGGGCGTAGAGCACAGCCATCACTCCGGCGCGGTCCGCCCCTGATTTGCAATGCATCAAAGCTGGATACTGGATGGTCTCGAAAAGCCGCTTGGCTTCGAGGATTTGATCTTTTGACGGGGGTTCGCGCGAGTGCATGCGCGCGTCCACCATGGCGATCTGGTTCTGCTCACACGCCTCGCGCTCGAGCAGGTAATAGCCGGTGGGCGAAGGCCCGCGCAGGTTGAGAATGGTCTTGAACCCCATCGCGCCGTAGCGGGCGATGTGCTGGGGCGAGGGCTGGTTGGCGCGCGCCATTTCGCCTGGCTTGATCCAATGGAAATTGGAGAACCGCACGCGCAGGAAACCGTGATCGGTCCAAATCAGATCGTGCTCCGCCCGCCGGCGCCCTTCCGGGGTGGCGAGATCGAAGCGGGCGGCGCGGATGGAATCAGCGGCGTTCATGAGCTAGACGGCATTTCCCTTGAGCATTTCGCAGAAATGCTCCGATTCAAATGATTAGACCGCCCCTGGTCGAAAACCGCACCCACTTTTCCTAGAAGCGATCTGGCGATGCGGCTGGCGCAAGCCAGCCAGCGCCCGGTATAAGAGGCCTCGCCGCACCCGCAAAGCGGTCGAGATCCAAAGGCCCCAGCGGATGTCATGCTCAAACAGCTTCTCGGCAATTCCTTTGTTCAGTTCCTAATCGGACGCACTATCGGCCTTTATATGCTGCTGGTGGGCGCCACAACGCGCTGGCGGCGGGTCAACCGGCAGGCGGCCGAGCCGTTTTTCACCGGCGATGGCAAGGTCGTGCTCTGCGTCTGGCATGGCCGCTTTATGCTGGCGCATAAATTGTGGGCCTTCGGCCGGGGCATCCCCAAGGCCAAAATGCTAGTTTCGAGGTCACGCGAAGGAGACATCGTCGCCCACGCCTCGCGTACTGTTGGGGCCGGCGTGATACGTGGGTCCGCGCCAAAAGCGAGCAAGCGCAAAGGCGGCGTTGAAGCGCTGCGAGCCATGGCGCACCACATCGAACAAGGCGGCGCCGTCTGCATAACGCCGGACGGCCCAAGCGGGCCGCGCATGCGCGCGAAGCTCGGCCCGGTTCAGTTAGCCAAGCTCGCCGGCGCCCCTTTGATTGGCGTGGCGTGGTCGACCAAGAACCGAAAGGTGTTCCAATCCTGGGACCGCATGATGCTGCCCTTGCCGTTTGGGTCGGGCGCGCTGGTCTGGAGCGATCCGATCGCCCCGCCCTCTCCGGGCGCCGACGGCGCCGAGATCGAGCGCGTGCGCGCCAAGTTGGAGCAGGAAATGAACCGCATCGCCGCTGAGGCCGATCGGCTAGCAGGCGTCGCGCCGATCGAGCCGGACGCGCTTCCTATTTTGGAACCTGCGGTCACGGCGTCATAAGAGCCATTGTGAACTTTTCGCCGATCCTTACGCTCTACCGCGCCGCGTCCGCAGGCCTAGGTCTGTTCGCGGGTCCGTATTTGCGCGCGCGCGCGCGGGCGGGAAAGGAAGATCCCGCGCGGCTTGGCGAGCGCTTCGGTCACGCCCGTGAGCCGCGCCCCGCCGGAATATTGGTTTGGCTCCACGGCGCCAGCGTCGGCGAGAGCGGGGTGGCGCTACATCTGGCCGAGGCGCTCGGCGTGCGCGATCCCTCGCTCTCCTTTCTCATCACCACCGGCACCTTGACTTCGGCTGAGCGCGTCGCCCGCCGCCTGCCGCCGCGAACGCGCCATGCTTTTGCGCCGCTCGACCGCACCGATGTGGTGCGGCGGTTTCTCACGCACTGGCGTCCTGATCTCGGCGTTTTCGTCGAAAGTGAAATCTGGCCGAATCTCATTCTCGGCGCGCACCGCGCCGGAATCCCGCTCGCGCTGGTCAACGCGCGCATGAGCCCAAAATCGATCGGGCGCTGGGCGCGTTGGCCGGCGGCGGCGCGCGCCATCAATAGCGCCTTCACCCTCACGCTGGCGGCGGACCGGCGCACCGCCGATGCGCTCGGCGCACTGCGCGGCGAAGCAGCGCCCGCGCTCGGCAACCTCAAGCTTGCCGCCGATCCGCCTAGCGTGGACGCGGCGCAGCGCGCGCAGCTCGAAAGCGAAATCGGCGTGCGTCCGGTTTGGATCGCCGCCAGCACGCATGCCGGCGAAGACGAGATCGCCCTCGCCGCGCACGAACAGGTGCGGCGCGAATGGCCCGGCGCGCTGCTGATCCTGGTTCCCCGCCATCCAGAGCGCGGAGGCGCTGTCGCGGCGCTGGCGCACGGCGCGCCGCGCCGTTCGCTCGGGCAGCCGATCGGCAACGCTAGCGTCTATGTCGCCGACACGATGGGCGAGCTTGGGCTTTTTTATGCGATTGCGCCCGCGGCGCTGGTCGCAGGGAGTCTGCTGACGCATTTGAGGGGCCACAACCCCGGGGAAGCAGCGAAATTGGGCGCTTGCATCATCACCGGCCCTTACGTGGAGAGTTTTCAGGACGTGTTCGACGCGCTGTTCGCGGAAAGCGGCGCTGTCCAAGTCAGGGACGCAG